>JBATHL010000554.1:0-8119 GCA_049666745.1 Gammaproteobacteria bacterium | reverse complement strand
CTCTGTTGCCAGAACTGGATTTTGAATCCAGCGTGTCTACCAATTCCACCATCCCGCCAAAACCTTACAAATCCTTATAGGGGAAAAATCCCTCTAAACTTATGTATATAGACGTCTTAGACTAGACGCAGTACATTTTGAATCCGCCGCGTCTACCAGTTCCGCCACCCCGGCAAGGAGGGCGCATTCTAATTCAAAATATATCCAAGTGGTAGCCTTAGCGGTATGATACGCCGTTTTTCAGCCTGCCCCGACCATGCAACTGAGTGATTTCGATTATGACCTGCCCGAACAGCTAATCGCGCAAGCGCCGTTAGCCGAGCGCAGTGCCTCGCGCCTGCTGCTGGTCGACCCGCAACAGGATCATTTTTCCGATCAGCATTTTACCGACCTGATCGATTACATCGATGCCGGTGACCTGGTAGTGTTCAACGATACCCAGGTCATTCCCGCCCGCCTGTTTGGTCAAAAACAAAGTGGTGGCAAGGTCGAAGTGATGGTCGAACGCGTGCTTGACGATGCTACCCTGCTGGCGCATGTACGGTCCAGTAAGGCTCCACGGCCGGGTAGCCATCTGATCCTGGAAAATGAAATCGCGTGCAGCGTGCTGGAAAGGCAGCAGGATCTATTCGTACTGCAGCAAAGCGACGCGCCGTGGCTGGAGTTGCTGCAGCAATTTGGCCATATACCCCTGCCACCTTATATACAGCGTGCCGCTGAAGCCGCCGATCACGATCGTTACCAGACCGTGTTTGCGAGTAAACCGGGCGCCGTGGCGGCGCCAACGGCAGGGCTGCATTTTGACGCGGCGAAAATCGAGTCCCTGCGCGCCAAGGGGGTAAACACCGCCCACATCACCCTGCATGTGGGCGCCGGCACCTTTCAGCCGGTACGCGGGGAAGATATTGACAGTCATGTAATGCACGCCGAGCTCGTCGACGTTCCGCAATCGGTCTGTACAGCGATTAAGCAAACTCATGCGCAGGGCAAACGCGTCATTGCGGTCGGTACCACCGTGGTGCGCAGTCTCGAATCGGCTGTCATCAGCGGCAGACTGCGACCATTGCAGGGGGAGTCGAGCCTGTTTATCAAGCCCGGATATGCTTTTAAGGTAATTGATGCACTGCTGACCAATTTTCATTTGCCCCGATCGACACTATTGATAATGGTCAGCGCTTTAGCCGGTACCGGGTTGATCCGTCGGGCCTACGCCCATGCGGTGGCACAACAATACCGTTTCTTCAGTTATGGCGACGCGATGTTTATCGCTAATCACAGGACCTGATACCAATCATGGAATTCAAACTTGACAAGGTCGATGGTCTCGCACGTCGTGCCCGACTGACTTTTGCGCGTGGTGTTGTCGAAACGCCGGCCTTTATGCCGGTGGGTACCTATGGCACGGTCAAGGCGATGACCCCGGAGGAACTGCAGCAAATCGGTGCGCAGATTATCCTCGGCAATACCTTTCATTTAATGCTGCGCCCGGGTACCGAAATCATCAAAAAGCATGGCGACCTGCATGATCTGATGCACTGGCAGGGGCCTATCCTGACCGATTCCGGTGGCTTCCAGGTATTCAGTCTGGCCAGGATGCGCAAGATTACCGAGCAGGGCGTTACCTTTGCCTCCCCGGTCGACGGTGCAAAGGTATTTCTGAGTCCCGAGGTTTCGATGCAAGTGCAGCGTGACCTTGGTTCCGACATCGTCATGTGTTTCGACGAATGTACCCCTTATCCTGCCTCCGAGGAGGTGGTCAGGAAATCGATGGAGTTGTCGCTACGCTGGGCGCAGCGCAGCAAGCAGGCTTTCGCCGACAATCCTAATTCGCTGTTCGGTATCGTGCAGGGCGGTACCTATGCGGAATTACGCATCGCCTCGGCGCAAGGGCTGATAGATATTGGTTTCGATGGTTATGCGATCGGCGGCCTGTCGGTTGGCGAAGCGGCCGATGAACGAAATGCCACGCTCGATGCGGTGCTGCCGGTACTCCCGGCCGACAAACCACGCTACCTGATGGGCGTGGGTAAGCCGGAGGACCTGGTCGAGGGCGTGCATCGTGGAGTCGATATGTTCGATTGTGTCATCCCGACACGAAATGCGCGCACCGGCTACCTTTATACCCATGATGGCATTGTGCGCATACGCAATAGTCGCTATACCTACGACATTCGACCGGTGGGTAAAGACTGCGGCTGTTATACCTGCCAGTATTACTCGCGCGCCTATTTGCGCCACCTCGACAAATGTGGCGAGATTCTCGGTTCACGACTTAACACGATTCACAATTTATATTATTTCCAGGAACTGATGCGCCGGATTCGTGAAGCCATAGAAAACGATAGCTACGCGCAATTCAGGGAGAACTTTTATCGGCGCTACCAGTCAGAGAATTAAAGCCGAATATGCTGTTTCCATCTTGTGGGATGCCCGTCCGAGTGACATAATACGCGCCGTTTCAGGGTCCGGCCCTGGGTCAAAAATCGAAAACCAGAGGTTGATCTAAAATGAGTTTCTTTATAAGTGATGCGATGGCGCAGGGAGCCCCGGCTTCAGGCGGCACCCTGGAATTGATCCTGCCGTTGTTGTTGATGTTCGGCATTTTTTACTTCCTGTTGATTCGTCCGCAGCAGAAAAAAGCCAAGGAGCACAAAGGTATGGTCGAAGCTCTGGGCAAGGGCGATGAAATTATTACCAATGGTGGATTGCTGGCCAAGATTATCGAAGTCGACGAGAACTTTCTGACCTGCCAGATAGCGGATAAGGTTGAAGTCAAAATTCAACGTCACGCGGTTACATCGGTACTGCCCAAGGGCACGATCAAGAACCTGTAATCACGATGGTCAATCGCTATGCTCCCTGGAGATATGTTCTCCTCCTTCTGATTGTTTCTATTGGCGTTATCTATGCGACGCCCAATCTTTACGGTGAAGACCCGGCGCTGCAGATTTCGCATCGCGTAAACCTTGCCGATCAGGCCGAGTTAAAAAATATTAAAAGTATGCTCGAGACCGAGGGTATCGATTACGAGTCGGTCGAACTGAGTGGTAACAATGTACTGGTTCGCTTCGCTTCGGAAGACGCACAACTGAAGGCAGCCACGCTGGTGCGCGAAGCGCTTTACGCCAGTGATCGACGTTATCTCATCGCGCTTAATCTTGCCCCGGCTACCCCTGAATGGCTCACCTCGTTAAACGCTTTGCCAATGTATCTCGGCCTTGATTTGCGTGGCGGCGTGCACTTTCTGATGGAAGTCGACATGGAGTCGGCGATCGAAAAATCGCTCAATCGTGCCGCCGGCGAACTACGCAGTTTCATGCGCGAAGAAAAAATTCGCTACAAGGCGGTGCAGTCCAGCGCACAAAAAATAGGCATCCGCTTTACCAGCGTCGAAGCCCGTGATGCGGCCCTCCTGCTACTGGAAGACGAGTATCGCGACTACGAGTTTGTCGAGAGCAACGACGACCGCAGCTGGTTCCTCAATATTAGTTACAACGCCACCGCGCTCGAGGAAGAGAGGCGTTCCGCGATCGAGCAGAATATTTCCACGTTGAAGAATCGGGTCAACGAACTGGGTGTCGCCGAGCCGGTCATACAGCGTCAGGGTGATGAGCGCGTGGTAGTGCAGTTACCCGGGGTGCAGGATACGGTGCGGGCCAAGGAAATCCTGGGAGCTACCGCAACCCTTGAATTTCGACTGGTGCATGGCAGTTTTGCCGAATGGACCGCGGCACAGGCCAACGGTAAGGCGCCGATTGGTAGCCGACTGTATACCGAAAGTGACGGTTCCCCGGTACTGCTGAAGCGTAGTGTCATTGTTACGGGTGACCAGATCGTTGGCGCGGCTTCGGGCATCGATACCCAGAGCGGGACGCCCGACGTAACCATTACGATGAATGCCAAGGGCGCAGATCGTATGGCCAAGATCACGCGCGACAATATCGGCAATCCAATGGGAGTAGTGTTTATCGAGGATAAATTCGAGTTTGTCGATGTAGATGGGGAAAAGCAACGCATCAGGACAACCGAAACGGAGGTGATAAATGTCGCCACAATTCGTGATCAGCTGAGTAAACGATTTCATATCACCGGTCTCGATAGCACCCGCGAGGCGCGGGACCTGGCATTATTGTTACGCGCCGGTGCGTTACGCGCGCCGATGGTAATCGTCGAAGAGCGCACGGTGGGCCCTAGCCTGGGACAGGAAAATATCGATCGTGGGTTTCTGTCGGTAATCGTTGGCTTCGTACTGGTATTACTGTTCATGGCTGTCTATTACAAGGTATTCGGCCTGGTAGCGAATCTCGCCCTGACATTGAACCTCGTGCTGATGGTGGCAATATTGTCAATCTTCCAGGCCACCCTGACGCTGCCCGGCATCGCCGGCATAGTGCTCACCGTCGGCATGGCGGTAGATGCTAACGTATTGATTTTTGAGAGAATTCGAGAAGAAATTCGACTTGGAAATACACCGCAGGCGGCAATCTACGCCGGTTATGAGAAGGCCTTTGGCACCATTGCCGACGCCAATATTACAACCTTCATTGCGGCTATCGTACTGTTCGGTTTCGGTACCGGACCGATCCAGGGCTTTGCGGTCACGCTGATGATCGGCATCGTATCGTCGATGTTTACCGCGATTTTCGGTACGCGTGCCATTATCAACCTGGTTTACGGCCGTAAACAGGTAACCCGACTGGCGATTTGATCATGATATCGACTAAAAATAATATCGATTTCATGCGACTGCGCAAACCGGCAATGATTTTGTCGGGCGTGCTGATGCTGTTATCGCTTTTCAGCCTGTTTACGTTCAAGTTAAACGTCGGCATCGATTTCACCGGAGGCAGCATTGTCGAGGTGGGTTATCAGCAGGCAGTCGAGCTGGAACCGATCAGAAATGCGCTCGAGAATCAGGGTTTCGGTGACGCGATCGTGCAGCATTTCGGTAGTGCGAGCGAGGTGCTGATTCGCCTGGTACCTGATGCCGAAAAGGATAAGGCCGAGCTGAGTTCAGAGATTATCGGTCTGCTACAGGCGGCAAACGATTCGGCAATCGATGTGCGCAGGGTGGATTTTGTCGGACCGCAGGTCGGCGAGGAATTAACCGAAGACGGTGGACTTGCCGTACTTTACGCGTTGATCGCGATCCTGATATATGTCGCTTTTCGCTTCGAGTACCGTTTTTCATTCGGCGCGGTGGCGGCACTGGTGCACGATGTACTGATCACCCTCGGCATTTTCTCGGTGCTGCAACTCGATTTCGATCTAAGTGTGCTGGCAGCGATTCTTGCGGTTATCGGGTATTCACTTAACGATACCATCGTAGTGTTTGATCGGGTGCGAGAGAATTTCCGCAAGATTCGTAAAAAGACTTCGCTGGAAGTCGTCAACATTTCTATAAATCAGACTATTTCACGTACCTTGATGACATCATTTACCACCTTACTGGTGTTGTTGTCGCTGTTCTTCCTGGGTGGTGAAGTGATCCACGCTTTTGCCATGGCGCTGATTATCGGGGTACTGATCGGAACCTATTCCTCGATTTATATCGCCACGACCACGGCGCTACAGCTCGGTATCAGCCGCAGCGACCTGTTGTTGCCGGACAAGGAAGGCGACGAAATGGCCAGGCCGTAACTGGAGGAGCTAGCAATGCATATTGATCCGGAACTCATCGACGAATTAAACCTGCTCAGACGTTTCAGTATGGGTGGCCCGGTGGCGATGGATGTGCATGATAACCCTGATCCGGCAGTCATCGCCGCGGCAGAACGCATGTTTGGCAAGGGTTTGATAACCGCTGCCGATGGTGGTGAGCTTACTGCCAGCGGGCACGAGGCGATCGAACATATGAACCGCCTGTTAAACCTGCTCGACCCACCGCTCGAACCAATCTAATCCCCAGGTTATTGCGGATTCCGGGCCAAAGCGTGGGTCCGACGTAAACCATACCAACAACACCCGGCGATAGAGCCTCCCGCGGCTGAACGGCTCGGTCCGATGCCATCGGGGGCCGCAGTTTCCGCACAAAACAGGCTCGTGTTCGTGCCGTCTTGTCTTATCGTAAGGCTGCTGCATTTTCAGGATTCCTGCGTTCGCACAGATAATACGCGTGATTGGCATGGTAACTGCATAGTTCTTCATCAGAACCAAACGATGGAGAAGTATCATGAGTGATGCCCTATGGGTCGCAAAAACCGGACTCGACGCGCAGCAAACGCGCCTTTCGGTTATTTCCAATAATCTTGCCAACGTCAGCACCACCGGCTTCAAGCAGTCACGCGCTGTATTTGAAGACCTTTTGTATCAAAATGTACGCCAGGTCGGCTCGCAATCCTCGGAAGATACCCGTTTACCCTCGGGCCTGTTACTGGGAACCGGTACCCGTGTCGTGGCAACCGAAAAGATCCATACCCAGGGCAATATCGAAAATACCGGTAAATCACTGGATGTCGCCATCGACGGCAAGGGTTTTTTCCCGGTGTTGTTACCCGATGGTACCGAAGCCTACACCCGCGATGGTACCTTCATGGTCTCCGACCAGGGGCAAATGGTTACCGCCAGCGGCTATGAATTGCAGGCCGGAATCACGTTTCCCGATGATACCCAGTCGATCTCGATATCTACCGACGGCATCGTTAGCGTGCAGCTGCCCAACCAGTCGTCGCCGACAACGGTAGGCAATCTCAATCTGACGAACTTCATCAACCCCACTGGCCTGCAGGCAATCGGGGAAAACCTCTATATCGAATCCGCCTCGAGTGGATCCCCGCAAGAGGGTACCCCCGGAGATTCCGGGCTCGGTCGCTTGCGCCAGGGCTCACTTGAATCTTCGAACGTGAATATCGTCGAGGAAATGGTGAGCATGATCGAAACCCAGCGCGCCTACGAAATGAACTCAAAAGTGATTGCAACGGCTGACGGCATGTTGCAATACCTCAACAATAACGTCTAGGTGAAGCGATGAAACCTGTATGCAGATTAATTCAGCTGTTGATGTTGCTCAGCCTGGCGGGTGGTTGTGCCCAGACTCGTATCGTAGTGCAGCCCGATCCGCAGTATGCACCGGTCGACATGACGGCGATGGAATTCAAACCCGAGCCGAACGGATCTATATTCCAGACCGGACGTTCGGTTCGCCTGTTCGAAGATAACAAGGCGTTTCGCATTGGTGATGTGCTCAGCGTGACCTTGCTGGAATCCACCAATGCCTCCAAGTCGGCGGAAACCAATACCGAAAAGGAGGATGAAGCCGATATCGGCGCCTCTGTCCTTTTTGGTACCGACGGGCCGACAGTTAATGGCAATCTTGTGCTAAACAGCAATTTCGATGCCGAGCGTGAGTTTTCCGGCAAAGGGGATAGTGCCCAGAGTAATAGCCTGGAGGGTGAGATCGCAGTCACCGTGGTCGATGTCCTGCCAAGTGGCAATCTGGTGGTGCGCGGCGAAAAAATAATAGGTCTCAACCAGGGTTCGGAATTTATCCGCATCTCGGGGCTGGTGCGTCCGAAGGATGTCAGTACCGACAATATCGTGATGTCAACCAAACTGGCGAACTCGCGGATCTTTTACGGCGGCGGGGGCACTATTGCCGAATCCAATACCAAAGGCTGGCTGTCTCGCTTTTTCGATAGCCCGGTATTTCCGCTCTAGGAGCTTGACATGAAATTTTTAAAAATATTTATCTTATTGATATCAATCGGGTTTTTGGAAAATGCCTGGGCGGAACGCATCAAGGATATCACCTCGATTCAGGGCGTGCGTGCCAACCAGCTGGTTGGCTATGGCCTGGTCGTCGGCCTCGATGGCTCGGGTGACCAGACGTCGCAAACTCCGTTCACGGTACAAAGCTTGAAAAACTTTCTCTCCCAGTACGGCATTGTTTTGCCCCCGGATGTCAATCCGAAGGTGAAGAACATCGCCGCGGTATCAGTGCATGCAGATTTGCCGCCGTTTGGCAAAATTGGTCAAACCATCGATGTGACGGTGTCATCCCTGGGTAATTCCAAGAGCCTGCGGGGCGGTAGTCTACTGATGACACCCCTGAAAGGTGTCGATGGCAATATATATGTTATGGCCCAGGGCAACCTCGTTGTCGGGGGTCTCGGTGTAGAAG
>JBATHL010000553.1:0-11503 GCA_049666745.1 Gammaproteobacteria bacterium | reverse complement strand
CTGCTACTGTATGCGGATGTCGGCAAAGGACCGCTGGCCGAGGTTAACGTTGAACTAATTTCAGAGGTTTATGCTGATGATGACGGGGAAAAATCGGAAAGCTTTTGGGAAGAGATACATGAAGGCTTGGCCAACCTGACCTTATTGCTAGTTTGTGTTCATGTTGCAGGAGTTCTTTTGTCGAGCATGATTCACGGTGAAAACCTGATCAGATCAATGATTACAGGCTACAAAAAATCGGGATAATCATGAGGGGCATGGTAGACCCCTTTTAACTTCGTAAAGAAACTGAACTACAGCCCTGAATTAGGGCAGTAAAAAACCCATCAAACAAGAGTTTGATGGGCTTAATAACTTTTTGCATTCCTGAATAAGTTATTTCTTCACAAATGGGTAAACATCAGTCCAGCCCACGATATCTGTGATTAACAACACAAGGAAAATTAAAACCACTGCACCGACAACACCACCACCTGCAGGCATTCCATCCATTTTTTGATTTAACGCCCTGACTTCCTCGTCTGTCATGCTGGAAACACGTTGTTTAGCCATTTCCAAATCAACGCCTTGGCTAGTCAATGCAGTTCGCACTTCTTCTCTCTCAAGCGAACTTAACAAATACTCTCTGTCTATCTTAGACTGTTCGGTTGCAACCAAATCCGATGTAGAAACTATCGCCGCATTCACAGCTGGTTGAACTGAAACAAACAGTATTGATACTGCCAGTAATGCGGTAAGAAACCGACATCTTCTTAACCTATTCAACATAACAAACCCCTCATTATTGTTTATTTCTCCAACCAGTATAGATAAGTTTTACCGTCTCAAGTCACTATTTCCACTGCATGTCCGACATTAATACTGATCAAGCGGGCGCAGTCGGAAAAATCGACGCTATGGATGTTGATAAGGGTCCGAGGTGGGACGCTTATCGCCGCTGATGCATCGAGTTTGAGCGGTAGCTTTCTCGAAAGGAGACGCTCAAATAAAAGGGATGAGAGGTAATCCTCGGCCAGGAACGACCGCTCGCGGAGAGGTAAATGAATGTCACTGAAGTGCCCAACCTGGTCTCTCGTCATTTTGATATAGCACGGCGGGTCTGCCGGGAAATCGATGGCGACATTCATTCTCTGGATGCCTGTCGCGGCCGTCGTTCACCAGTCGCCACGCCATAGACAAATCCCGCTGCATCGAAAAGTCATTTCTGAGTGAAATATTTCACGGTGCAAGGTCGATATTGACTATATACTCCACGCCATTCAGCGGAGATTCATGACCGGCCGCCAACAATCCGGTTTTTTCCAAGTAGAGATAAATTAAATGAAATTACGATTTTTAGCAGTTGTGTTTGCCCTGTTTATCGCGAACCCGATTATGGCCGCGCAGGATATGCAGGAAACCGATACGCGCTTGATTCTCGCGCAAAGCAATTCTGCGCAGTCTTCCGATCCTGTTGAGCAGGCCTCGGAAAAGGCGGCTACCGGCATGGAAGCGCGAGAGGCCAAGGAAAATAACAAGTATAAAAACAAAGACAAAAAGAAGAAGAAAGAGAAAAAGGACAAGAAGGCAAAGAAAGACAAGAAAGACAAGAAAGACAAGAAGGGTGACGACGATGACGATGGCGAGGTAAAGAAGAACAAAGAGGCCAAAAAAGATAAAAAGGAAAAGGACAAGAAGGACGACGACGAAGATGACGACGACGAAGATGACGACAAGGACTAAGTCGTAAATTACCGATGACAGGCGGTATAAGGGCTATCCTTTTTATTGCCGCTGATTCATCTAGATTGAGCGGCAGCTTTCTCTCAAGGAGACGCTCATAAAGCCTTGGCGTGGTGCAACCTTCGGCCAACAACGGACCCTCACGCAACTCAAATTCAAATACTCATCTCTTAACGTGACTTTTTAATAATTACTCTACTGGGCAAATATTAATGACAATTTCGCGTGTTATATTCTAGATATTTAATCGATCTATTAACTAAAAGTAATCTAAGGAGTTTAGAATTAAATTTTTAAGAACAATCCAGACATATGACTACTGAGCAACTTTCTGCAGACACTTCTACTAACCCCCCTCCCGTTCGGCAGCAACAAAATGGCTGGCGAACCTTTGGCATTATTGTGATTACTATGGCAGTTACACTGGCTGTCGGTTATTGGGCCGTGACCACCTGGCTTTTCCCAACTGAGTTCAAGCCGGTAGTGCTTAACCAGGAGCAACAGCAAACCCTGGATCGAAAAATTAAGTTGCTCGGCGGAAGCTCGCGGTCAAATGAAGAGGGGGCAATTGAACCTGAAGCCTATAGTGAAGTGGGTGCCAACCGTGAAGTTGAATTCAGTGAACGAGAACTCAATGCCTTGTTAGCCAAAAACACTGATCTCGCCAACAGACTGGCCATCGATCTCTCGGACAATCTGGTCAGTGCCAAACTGCTTATTGATGTTGATCCGGATTTTCCAGTCTTCGGAGGTCAGACGATCAAGGTCACTGGCGGTATGGAGCTACGCCTGGTCGAAAGCAGACCGAGCGCTACACTAAAGGGAATAAGCGTCTGGGGTGTGCCGTTACCCAATGCCTGGCTGGACAATATGAAAAATGTCGATCTCGTGCAGGAATTCGGCAACGCCGGCGGCTTTTGGCAGGCTATTAGCGAGGGGGTGGAGAAGATCGAGGTGAGAGACGGTAGGCTACTTATTAAGCTTAAGGAATAGATGAAGGAAATAATTGAGGGCAGACCCAAACCAACCAGCTAAATACACGATCCGAATTGTGTCAGTTACAGAAACCTATTGTTAAGCCGTGAGGAGATAATTTCTCTTTAGCGGACCCTGAAATGCTGTAATTCAGCTTCGTATTTCGGCCAATTGCGGCCGTTCGGTGGTATCTGTAATTGATATCCATTGATCCATGGCAAACGGGTGTTTATTCTCTCTATACTCTACGTACATGAACATGAAACCCCCTTACATCCTCAATTTCTTCTTAGCTGGTTTGCTAACCCTGCTCACGATCATTTTTCAAAACTATGAATTTTTACTTTATGCCATCACAGTAATAATTTTGGTAGCCACTATTTACAAAACAGATCAATATTTTAAGTTCAATCAAGTGGGATTGTGGCTGTTTAGCGTCTGGCTGATCTTACATATTTTAGGAGGTTTGGCGTTTTATCAAGGAGTGCGGTTTTATGATCTTGTTCTCTTAAATCTCATAGGTGATCCCTATTACATCCTCAAATATGACCAGTTTGTACATTTCTTTTGTTATGTAGTTATGTCAATTCTTATGTGGAGTGTGGTTCAAAAAATAGCGAAGAAGAATGCAAACAGTGTTGTCGTCTGCGTGGTGACTATTTTAGCGGCATCAAGCATTGGAGCAGCCAACGAAATAATTGAGTTTCTCGCAGTTGTGGCACTCGGCACAGATGGAGTAGGCGGGTATACCAACACCGCAATTGACCTGGTTGCAAATCTTCTTGGAGCTATTGCAGGCACGCTCTACATGTACGCTAAACAGTAATCTCTGAAAAAGCCATTTTCATTCAGCCATAGAATTAAAGACTTTTACCTCACTGACCTTTGCCCAGGATATTGTTCCTTCGGGTCGTTAGTAATCTCTTGCGATTTAAATAAAAGCGCCTGTTTTCCTAAAACCGACACTCAGATTAAAGAATTGAGCTTCGTAATTCGGCCAATAACAGACGTTTTACACCTTAATTCGACGGCAAAAAGTAAAATATCGATAATATCGGCGAACTACCCGTTAAGGTGTCAAGCATGAAGTTTATCACTGGTAAACGCATTTCAATTAAAGCGATTTGTGTTCTGCTATTTCCTGTAGTGCTTACTGCAGCAGAACCGCCCGTTGATGAAAGCTGGCTGGATGACGATAGTGAATGGCGCGCCCAGCAAGTCAATGAAGGCCAGCTGGAGTTTATCGCGCCCATCCATGACCAATTGATTTTGCATTCCGATACTCACCTATGGATAACCAACGAGAGTCTGCAAACCGGCTGGGTAAAAATGCAACAATGTTACCGGCATTTGGATGCGGTGGGCAGGACTAACGTGGTGTATGCCTATCGTAAAATGAAAAATCTACAAGTGACTCGCGTAGAACAAATTGCACAAATCCGTGTCGGACAGCATGGAGTTGAACTGGAAGACGTAGAGAAAGGCGCAGTGTTGTGTGTGCAAGCGGATGTGAAAGTATTACAGCACTTATCCGATAAAACCTATGCTATGCAACACGGACCCTACCATCGCAAATTCCTTGATGGCTATTATCCTTACCATGTAAGCCTGACGGTGCATTATTCGGTTAATGAAATGCAGCTTAAGCGTGTGGAACCCGAAGCACAGGATGGATTTTATATAACGGAAAAAACGGGGATTCTGAGTATTGATAGCTGGTTTGAGGGGGAGTTGCAGATAGGGTTCGAGTTTTCGAAAAAGTAAAATTAATAATTAGACACAGAAGAGTCAGCTTCCTCAATAACAGACGCTCAGAAGCCTATACCCAGAGACTGAGAACGGCCAGTTCCTGACATTCCGGCGAAAGCCGGAATCCAGTTCAATATTTCTGGATCCCGCGGTCAAGCCGCGGGATGACAGGTTCTAGAACTAATTATTATTATTCATCTTGAGGGTCAGTTGTGGGTCGTAAAAGGCCGCTGACGCGTTGAGGTTGAGCGTCAGCTTTCTCCGAAGAAGACCCTCAACTAGCTGGGCCAGGAGGCAATCTTCAGCCAGTTCTTGTCATTCCGGCGAAAGCCGGAATCCAGTTCAATATTTCTGGATCCCGCGGTCAAGCCGCGGGATGACAAGTTCTGGAACTAATCATTATTGTTCATCTTGAGTGACTGTTGTGGGTCGTTTTTTGCCGCCTAGCGCACAATTATGAGCGTCTGCTTAGTGCCGCAAGCTACCTGTTTCATCTTGATCGGGAACGACTGCTTACTGCGAAGTGGTTCGTAATAGGAAGGCGAATATACTAATGGTTGTTGCGACCACCATAGTAGGTCCGAAACGGTACTTCCATGGTTTCAAGAACACGTCGGTTACAGTTCGATTTCGTGGTGAATGTAATCCTGTAGCAGGTGGCACAGGCAATCCTGGCGTATCACCAGCCGGTCGCGCGTAATCATCGCCGGCATCAGCGTGTTGTTCAGGTAAATCTTACCCTCTTCGACACGCAGGATTTCATCGGTGACATCATGGCCGTCGGTGTCGGTAATCGAGAGTGGGCGCTCGACCCGGGTGTAGCCGAATACCTGGTGGGGATCGAATAGCGTGAAGTTGCGGTCTTCGAAATCATTCTCGAAACGCAGGTCGGCATCGGCTGCGGGGTCAAACGCATAACTGACATCTTCCGGAATATTCAGCGTCAGGTGTGATTCGACCAGGTGCAGTGCGTGGCGGGTTGGCTGGCTCTGTGGCAATTCATCGAGGCTCAGCATCCCCTCGACGAAACGGCAGGCGTGCTCGATTCCCTTTGGATCGCCGGGTAATCCGCATTCCAGCGTAATCGCCGGGCAAATCCCGTTGAAGGCCATGGTGCTGACGCCGCGGTGGTTAAACACCATGCCAACCCGGTTAAATCTTGCCGCCAGGTTCTGGTTTTTCATGTTGGGATCGGTGATACAGGCGTAGTGGGGGTTTTTGCCGGTGTTGTTGTGAATATCGATCGCCGCAAATAACGGCAGGCCATGCGCAATTTCTACTATGCGTTGCATCATCTGCGAGGTCGCGCTCGGTTTCAGCTCGGTGCCTGGCCAGCAGCGGTTATAGTCCACCTGGTCGGGTAGATAGCGACGATTCGCCTCGGCCGCACGAACGTTGCCGATAAACAGCAGGATGGAGCGCGGCAAATCCTGCGCGTGTTCGGCCAGTATCTTTTGCATCACCTTGAGCCCGGTATACTCATTGCCGTGGAGCAGGATCGAAATGAACAGAAAATCAGAACCCTTGCCATCCAGCTGGATCAGGGTCGGGTTTGGAAACAATTTGCGGATGTTCGTGCTACTGATGTCGAGGAAACCATCGGGCAGACCGTGCATACGGTCAAAATTTTCAATCATGCGCCGGGGTCCTGCCAGCGGTGAACCGGTAGATTGGTTTGAGCCTGCGCAATGTAATCGCAGACCAGTTGCGCGCTGTCGCCAAATTGCTTCCAGTGTTTCGAAATCCACGCCGCGCCGGTTGCTTTGGCTTTGACCCTGGCTTCGATGATGTCGAGCCAGCGACCGGCATCCTCGATGCCGCTCTGCGCCAGGTTGGCTCGAGCCAGTGGCAGAGCATGTTCGAGCAAAACCTGTTGTAAGCCCAGCTCCTGTCCATCGGGCCAATGTACGCTGGCGTCAAGGCCGTCACGCGCGGCCCGGTAGAAGTCGGCTTCGAGGGTTTCGAATGGCACTTTTGTGAGGTCGTCAGCGAGGCCTTTCAGGCCTTCGGTCAAGCCGACATAGAACACGATATTAGCGATTGTGTCGATCAGGGTTGGGCCTGACGGTACCACGCGCAGTTCGAGGCGCAGGTGGTAGCTGTCATCGGCGTTACGCGCGATGATCGGGCGCACCCAGCGCCAGATGGTGCCGTTGTGCAGGGCCAGGTGATGCAGGTCATCGACCGGTCGATCGATTACTTCGGGCAGAATAGGGCTGTAATAAAAATTATCCTCGAACAGGTCCAGTAAGGAGTCGATATAACGCTTGCCGAAATGCACCCGCGGCACGATATGGTCTTTGATTTCCTGCGGGTTGCGCGTATCTACTGCCTGTTTGAAGATGCCGATGCGTGATTCCTGCCAGCAGCATTTGCCGAGCACCAGCGGTGAATTCGCAGTTGCGGCGAGGATCAGCATGCTCGACCACAGCGAGGCATGATAGGTTGGCACAATTTCGTCGAAGGGTACCTGCAGATGAATTTGCAACGAAGTCGCGAGCGCCTCGAGCATGACGTCGCTCTTCTCGACCACGAGTTGTTCTTCGCCATCGAGCCGCAGTTGAATCGGTCTACCGCGCATATTGAGTAATTGCCGGTTGAGCTGGTTATAGCGATGTAACTCGGTCATGTAACCGTCGGGATTCAGATGCTCGTGGGTAACGCTGGGAAACACGCCAAACATGCCGATTTGCGAATCGAAGCTATGCGCGGCGTCTACAGCCTGCTGAAACAATGTCTGCAGATCCGTTTCGACGCGCTGGAAAACATTGCCGGCATATGGGAATGGGTTGCCGTTGATTTCCATGTTGAATTTGGCCAGTTCAGTGGTGAACAGCGGGTTGCCGGCGGCATCGATTACCTGGGTGTTAATCTTGCTCGGATGACCTTCACGATCAGCCAGGCAGAGTTCGAGCTCGTAACCGAGCATACGGCTGGTGTTATCGAAGGCGCGTTTGGCAAATAGTGAACGCACGAACTCGGTTTCCTGTTCCAGTCTTAGCTGGAAGCGGTCGTAGTCGGCCTGCTCAAAATGATTCTGCTGAATTTCTTCGCCCATAGGATTGCGAGTATAAGTTAGAAGTCGAGTCTCTGCCTAGCCTCATGTTGGGCGAGGTAGTCTTAACCGGCAAGCCTGTTTATACTTCGCCTTCGCTCAAGCAAAGATTCTTATGCCCGTCATCCTGCAAGTATCCAACCTGGTTAAGCGCTTCGGTTCCTTAACCGCGGTCAACGATGTCAGTTTCGAAATCCAGGAAGGCAGCTGCTTTGGCCTGCTCGGGCCGAACGGGGCCGGCAAGACCACGACCATCGAAATGATGGAGGGCATCAAAATGCCCGATGCAGGCGAGATTCTTTACCAGGGTGCGGCGCTAGGCCAGCAGTTTCGTATCGAAGCCGGCATCATGTTTCAAAACACCGCGCTGCAGGAGTTCATTACCGTACGCGAAATCATGGTGCAGTTCAGTCGCTTCTATCCAGATACCGCGAGCATCGACGAACTAGCCGACCGCTACGCATTGCATGATTTTTTAAACCAGGATACGCGCAAGCTCTCAGGCGGGCAGAAGCAACGCCTGTTACTGGCGATGGCGTTGATCAATAATCCCAGGATTCTGTTTCTCGACGAACCCACCACCGGCCTCGACCCGCAATCGCGGCGCAACCTGTGGAAGCAGGTGCAACAGGTCAAGGAGCAGGGCGCGACCGTATTGCTAACCACTCATTATATGGAAGAGGCCTATGAGCTCTGCGATGAAATCGCGATCATGGACCATGGTCGTATTATCGCCCATGATGCCCCCGACGCATTGCTGGCGGCACATTTCGATGATGTCGTGGTGCAGATTCATGCTGCCGATATCCCGCGCGAAATCGGCGAACGGGAGTTCCACGCGGTTTATCGTAACGACAATGCCCATATCGTCACCGGTGATGTCAACCGGACGATCGAACAGCTGCTGCATCTGGACATTCCCCTGGATCGTCTGCGCATTCGCGCGCGCGATCTCGAAGACCTGTTTCTCGAACTGACCGGAAAGGAATTACGCGCCTGATGTGGAATCGAATCTATGCGTTGTTCGTCGCCCGCAACCTGGAATTTGTGCGCGATCAATCGGCGCTCGCCTGGAGCGTGTTGTTACCGGTCCTGATTATCTTCGTGTTTGCCTATGCCTTCACCGAGGAGAATCCGGAGAAGTTCAAGGTTGGTCTGATATCGGGTAGCACCGCCGGGCCTGCGGCCACGATATTCACGGATACCCGCTACATCAGGTTTATCGAGTTCGATGATGCCGCCCGCAACCTGCCCAAAGTAGAGCGACACCAGATCGACTTATTGTTTGATCCGGCTAGCAATCGCTACTGGATCAACCAGACTTCACCAAACGGTTATATCGTCGAAAAACTGTTGGTTGCGGCCTATGCCGATTCCGCCGAGACTTTGCAGAAAACTCTCGTCGAAGGCGATGAAATCCGCTATGTCGACTGGGTCATCCCCGGCGTGATCGCGATGAACATCATGTGGGGCGCGCTGTTTGGAATTGGTTACGTGATCGTGCGGTACCGCAAGTTCGGGGTACTCAAGCGCCTCAGCGCGACCCCGGTAACCGCGGTCGAATTCCTGTGTGCGCAGATACTGTCCCGCCTGTGGTTGCTGCTGGTGGTCAATATCGTGATCTTCATCGGCATGGATTTGTTTGTCGATTTCCGCATGCATGGATCCTATTTCAACCTGCTGCTGGTGTTTACCCTTGGCTGCATCAATTTGATCTGTTGCGGGCTCGTGGTCGCGGCGCGCATTTCCAGCGAGGAAGTCGCCAATGGCGTTTTGAACCTTTTCAGCTGGCCGATGATGTTTCTGTCGGGCGTCTGGTTTTCACTCGAAGGCGCGCATCCGTGGATGCAGAAATTTGCGCTGATACTGCCGCTGACCCATGTCACCGACGCGGCGCGTGAAGTCATGATCGACGGTGCAGGAATCATCCAGATTTCGGATCACCTGCTGGTGCTCGGCATATCCAGCGTGATCCTGTTGTTCATCGGCGCGAGGATTTTCCAATGGGAATGATATCCGATCAGACCATCCTGTTTTGCCTGCTCGGGGTCGTGTTCGGCTTGCTGGTATGGGGCAGAATTCGTTACGACCTGGTCGCTTTCGGCGCGTTGACGGTTGCCATCGTGCTCGGCGTGGTACCGCAGGAAGAAGCATTTGCAGGGTTTGGGCATCACGCCACGGTCATCATCGCGCTGGTATTAATCGTCAGTCGTGGTCTTTTCAACTCGGGCGCGATCGAATTGATCGCGCGTCATGTGATCGACAGCGGACGTTCGTTGTTTATGCATATCAGCGTGATGTCGGGGGTCGCCGCGGTGCTATCGGCGGTGATGAACAATGTCGCCGCGCTCGCGCTGTTGATGCCGCTCGACATGCAGGCGGCGAAGAAAGCCAAACGCAGCGCATCGCTCAGCCTGATGCCGCTGTCGTTCGCGTCGATTCTCGGTGGCATGATTACCCTCATCGGCACTCCACCCAATATCATCATCGCGAGTTTTCGCGAGCAGGCGATGGGCGAGCCGTTTGGCATGTTCGACTTTGCACCGGTGGGCGCGGTAACTGCGCTGGTTGGGGTGATTTTTATTGCCGTTATCGGTTGGCGGCTGATACCGGTGGTCAGCGATGATGACAACGTGGATGACAAACCACTGCCGCATGAGGACTATGTCGCTGAAGTCCGCGTGGCGGAAAAATCGAGCATGATCGGTCGTCGCGTGCGCGATCTCGATCACGAAGCGGACGAAGCCGATGTCGCGATCATCGGGCTGGTACACAATGGCAAACGACTTCCCGGGCGAGCGCGTGCCGAGGTGATTGAGGCGGGCGATCTCGTTGTCATCGAGGCCAATGCCGAACATATCGATGCTTTTGTCGGCAGCTTCGGGCTCGAATATGTCGGTAGCGAAAAATATGACAGCCACGCGGCCGAAGGCCTGACGCTGGTGGAGGCGGTGGTGCCGGAAAACGCGCGTATCGAAGGGCGCAGCGCCTTCAGTTTACGCCTGTTGTATCGACACGGAGTGACGCTGCTTGGCGTATCGCGCAAGGGTAAAACCTTTCGTGAGCGGGTACGCAAGCTCGATACCCGTGCCGGCGACGTGCTGTTGCTACTCGGACCCACCGAGCGCATCGACGACATCGTCAACTGGCTTGGTTGCCTGCCGCTGCAGGAACGCGACCTGCAGGTAGTACAGCGTAACAAGGCCTGGATTGCGGTAGCGAGTTTCGCGCTCGCGATCGCGGCAGCGACCAGCGGCATTATTCATTTGCCGGAAGCGCTGGCGCTGGTGTGTATCGTCATGGTTGGAATCAATATCGTACCTCTGAAGGAAATATATACTTCGATCGAATGGCCGGTCATCGTTTTACTCGGTTCGATGATTCCGATCGGTTCCGCGCTCGAAGCCTCGGGCGGTACCGCGCTTATCGCGCAACAGATTATCGATTTTGCCGAGGGTTACGGGCCGGTGATCGTGTTAACGCTGTTAATGATCGTCACCATGACGCTTTCTGACGTGCTCAACAATACCGCTACCACGATCATCGCGGCGCCGATTGCGATCGATATCGCCAATCGCCTGAGTGTCAATCCCGACCCGTTTCTGATGGCGGTTGCAGTCGCTGCTTCCTGTGCCTTTCTGACGCCGATCGGGCACAAGAACAACACCCTGGTTATGGGGCCGGGTGGTTATCGCTTTGGCGATTACTGGCGTATGGGGCTGCCGCTCGAAGTCATCGTTGTGGTAGTCTCAATCCCGATGATTCTCATCGTCTGGCCTTTTTAAACCCCGCTATTTTCACGAGCGCTGCATTGGATTCATGCGCAGAGCCATCACGTATGATGTATACGCTCAGTCTCTGCGCATGAATCCGCCTTGCTCTCGTAAAAATATCAGGGTTTAAAATGCTCTCACTACAATCATATTTTGTTACTGTCATCCCACTGGCCTTGTTAGCTGATTCTGTCATACCGCGGCTTGACCGCGGTATCCAGATAGATGC
>JBATHL010000552.1:0-8492 GCA_049666745.1 Gammaproteobacteria bacterium | reverse complement strand
AAGCCGATCAGCAGTTTACGTAAACCGCGTTTCCTGGTTGGTACCGGTGTGCCGCCGGTGCGGGCGCGGGCCTTTCGAATATAATCGTCCAGCCCCTTGTCCTTGAGACGTTTGTAAAGAATGATTGCGTTGCAGTGCTGCCCGAGCCAGATACCCAGGGTTTCCCAGCTGCCTAAATGTGGTGCCAGTACGATTTTGCCCCTGGTCGTCTGCTGAAACGCCTCGCATATATCGACACTGGTAATACGGGGAAAAATTTTTTCGGCAGGCCAGTGCCATACCGCGGCCAGTTCGGTAAACGCATAGGCGGTATGACGCAGAGCCTGGCGATAGAGCTTATCCTGTTCCGATGCATCCAGTTCGGCCAGGCATAGCGCAATATTCTGCCGTGTTTGCCGCGTATACCGGTTTGGTATGACACGAAAGATGAAAGCAGCCAGGTTGGCAATCCGGTATTGAAAGCGCAGCGGGAAATGCGCCAGTAACCCGAGAAAGCCCTGGATGGCCGGCTTGATCAACTTAGCGCGACTGCTCGATTTTCGCCCAGCTATCGCGTAGCGTCATGGTGCGATTGAAAACAGGCTTGTCCACCTTAGAGTCGTAGTCGCTGATGAAATACCCCAGTCGCTCGAACTGGTAGGCAAGCGGATTGTCGATTAATTCGATAGCGGGTTCAAACTTCGCCTGATCCATGACCACATTGGAATCGGGATTGAGCGCCTGATGAAAGTCCGCCACCGCGCCCGGGTTAGCCGTCGTAAACAGGCGGTCGTAAAGATTGACGGTCGCATTCACCGCGTGGCGAGCGCTAACCCAGTGAATCGTGCCCTTGATCTTGCGCCCGTCGGGGCTGCTGCCACCGCGGCTTTCGGGGTCATAGCTGCAAACCAGCGATTCGATTTCACCGGCGTCGTTTTTGATAACTTCCTTGCAGGTGATGTAGTAGGCAAAACGCAGACGTACTTCCCGCCCCGGGCTAAGTCGAAAAAATTTCTTCGGCGCGTCTTCCATAAAGTCATCGCGCTCGATATAAATCTCGCGTGAGAATGGAATTTCGCGGGTTCCGGAATCCGGATTTTGCGGATGATTGGCGCCGCTGAAGTATTCTTCCTGGTCTTCAGGGTAGTTCTCGATCACCACCTTAAGCGGATTGATGACCGCCATGCGCCTGATCGCACGTTTGTTTAAATCCTCGCGCAGCACGTTTTCCAATACGCCCATTTCGATAGTGCTGTACTTTTTGGTGACGCCGATAACGTCGCAGAAGGCGACAATCGATTCAGCTGTGAATCCGCGTCGACGCATGCCCGAGATGGTCAGCATACGCGGATCATCCCAACCGTTCACATGCCCTTCGCTTACCAGCAGGTTGAGCTTGCGCTTGCTGGTCAGCGAGTACTCCAGCTGCAGGCGCGCAAACTCGGTCTGAACAGGTCGCGACGGCGTCTCGAGGTTATCCAGAATCCAGTCGTAAAGCGGGCGATGGTCTTCGAATTCCAGGGTACACAGCGAATGAGTTACGCCCTCGATCGCATCGGATAACCCATGCGTAAAATCATACAGCGGGTAGATGCACCAGCTGTCGCCGGTATTGTGATGGGTTGCGTGGCGAATGCGATATAGCACCGGGTCACGCATGTTGATGTTCGGTGACTGCATATCGATCTTCGCGCGCAGCACGTGCGCGCCGTCAGGATACTCATCGTTTTTCATCGCCTCGAACAACTGCAGGTTTTCCTGCGGGCTGCGGTCGCGGTAAGGACTATCTACTCCCGGTGTAGTCAGGGTGCCCCGATTTTCGCGCATTTCATCTGCATTCTGGCTGTCGACATAAGCCAGCCCCTGCCTGATTAAATCGAGCGCATAGCCGTAAAGTTGATCGAAGTAGTCCGAGGCAAACGGGTTACTATGCCAGCTGAATCCCAGCCACTCGACATCACGACGAATAGAGTTGACGTATTCGACGCTCTCCTTTTCGGGGTTGGTATCATCGAAGCGCAGGTTGCAGTAGCCGCCGTAATCCCGGGCGACACCAAAGTTGAGGCAGATAGACTTGGCATGACCGATATGCAGATAACCGTTCGGTTCCGGTGGAAAGCGGGTAATTACCTTCGAAACCTTGCCCGAAGCCAGGTCGGCATCGATGATATCGCGGATAAAATTTGAACTGTCGCTGGTGTCAGCGCTGGAATCGGACATGGGCAGGTTCTGTATCGAGATCGAATCGCGGGATTTTAACCGATCCGGCACTAAAGCTGAATTGATTTACGGTAACCTTCAACCAACCGCGTCGGGTATCAGTATGCGATTATCGGGAATACCCCTGCACGGGGTCAAAACACGGCGTAAGTTCGGACATGGATAAGCTACAATCCCCCTTTTTTTCCAGGAGGCAGAGATGCCACGTTTTAATCGACTTCTTATCACCGGCGCCGCGGGAAACCTGGGCCAGGTGTTACGCCGGGGTCTGGCGCCATTGACGACAACGATACGGCTTACCGACCGGGATGACATCGGTACCACCGCGGCGCACGAAGAGGACATGCCCTGTGAGCTCGGCGATTTTGATGCGGTAATGAATGTTGTTGAAGGTTGCGATGCGATAGTCCATTTCGGTGCGGCCCCGGTCGAGAGGCCCTGGGCCGAGATTCTCGAAAGCTCTATTAAAGGTGGTTACAACATCTATGAGGCAGCTCGTCGTCATGGTATCAAGCGAATCGTTTACGCCAGTTCCATCCACGCGGTAGGTTATGAACTGCGCGAAGCCGGGGCCGATACGGATACGCTACATAACCCGGACACGCTTTACGGGGTTTCCAAGTGTTTCGTCGAAGACCTGGCCAAACTGTACTTCAACAAGTTTGGTATCGAATCGGCCTGTCTACGCATCAATTCCTGCTTCCCCAAACCAGTCGATCGCCGGCATCTGGCCACCTGGCTGAGTTTTGATGATCTGGTTCAGCTGGTGGAGCGCAGCCTGGTATCCGAACGTATCGGTCACACGGTTGTTTACGGCATCTCCGATAACAGGGAGTCATTCTTCTCAAACCACAAGGTTGCCCATTTGGGTTATCGACCCAAAGACAGTGCCGAAGACTATCGGGCCGAAGTGGAAGCTGCAGTGGGTCCTGGGGATCCCCATTACCCGGCGATCGAATTTGTCGGCGGTTTCCTGTGCGCATACGGGCATCCCGATGAAGAGGAAGTCGTCAAACCCTGAAACGGTTTCAGGCATTAGCTGACGGGTTTTTGGCTAGTGTCTGTTTCGATTCGTGACGTCGGTGCGATACGGCGTTGAAAACGAACTCTAAATGCTCATGTACTTGCGTGTACGCTGCGCTCAATGGACAGGACGTCCAGGTGCCGCGCAGCCCAGGGGATGGGCGAGAGCGGCGTCGGTTCGTTTTCGCCTTGTCTCGCACCGCCTGAGACGGTCCCGGGTATTAATTGGCGGGGTTCCGGTTAGCGTTTACTTCCACTCGCGATGGTGCCTCGATACTTCCGGAATCGGGCGTGGCGGGAGTTCGATTGCCGGTGTGCCGATATAGATGAAGCCGATGATGCGCTCGTTTTTGTCGAGCCCCAGTTCGCTGCAGACATAAGCATCGTAAGCATTGGCGCCGGTGAGCCAGACTGAACCGAAGCCGAGTGCGTTGGCGGCTAGCAGCACGTTGTGTGCGGCTGCACCGGCACAAAGCAGCTGTTCGATCTCGGGGATTTTGGGGCTGTTGATCGGGCTTGCCACCACCACCACGATCAGGGGCGAGCGCAGGGGCTTATCTTTCTGTTTGGCTAAATAGGCCGGGTCTACCCCTGGATCGCGATCGAGGGTTGCCTGGCCGAAGATTTCCGATAGTTTACGCCGCGCCTTGCCGCGAATGCTGAGGAAGCGATAGGGGTGCAGGCGTCCGTGATCGGGTGCGCTCAATGCGGTTTTCAGGATCAGTCGCAACTGCTCGTCGTCGGGCGCGGGTTCGATCAATGCCTTTGCCGGGGTCGAGTATCGGTTTAAATGTTTTAGTGATTCGTTCATTGATGCGGCTAATTAAATTTGGCGTCAAAGCCGCCAATGATACACTTCGCCGTCAGTTGATGAGTAGTTTTTCTAAATGATCAGATATCAGATTAACAGTTCCGAACCCGCCAGCCATTACTTCGATGTTTCGATCCGGATCGTTAAACCCGATCCGGCCGGACAGCAGCTGCGCCTGCCGAACTGGATTCCGGGTAGTTACATGATTCGCGATTTTGCGCGCAATTTGCTCGATCTGCATGCTAGCGGTCAGACGGGTGAACTTGCCATCGAGCAGATCGACAAATCAAACTGGCGCGTCGCCGCCTGCAACGGGGAATTGACAGTTACTTACAAGGTTTACGCGAACGATCTTTCGGTACGCGCTGCATATCTCGATCATACCCATGGCTATTACAACGGCAGCAGCGTGTTTGTCGAGATTCTGGGGCAGGGCGATCAGCCCTGCGAGGTGTCGATCCAGAAGCCCGATGCCGATTACTGTGCGGACTGGAAGCTCGCGACTTCGCTCGGACGCAAGCAGGCAGCGGCTTACGAATTTGGCCTTTACGAAGCGCTTGATTACGACGACCTGATCGATCATCCGGTAGAAATGAGCGCGTTCACGCGCATCTCCTTCGACGCCTGCGGGGTGCCGCACGATATCATCCTGACCGGTCGTTTCGAATGTGACCAGGCACGTCTGGCCGGTGACCTGAAAACGATTTGTGAGCATCATATCCGCTTCTTCGGCGAACCTGCGCCAATGGATTATTACCAGTTCCAGGTGCTGGTGGTCGGGGAGGGTTATGGCGGGCTCGAACACCGTGCCAGCACCAGCCTGATTGCAAGCCGTGACAGCCTGCCGAAACCAGGGCAAAGCGGAGTGGACGATGACTATCGTGATTTTCTGGGGCTTTGCAGCCATGAGTATTTTCATACCTGGAACGTCAAACGAATCAAGCCCGCGGTTTATCGGCCCTACGATTTACAAACTGAGGTTTACACCGATTTGCTATGGGCGTTTGAAGGCATCACTTCATACTACGATGACCTCGCCTTGCTGCGCTGCGGTTTGATCGAAGTAGACAGCTATCTCGAGTTACTGGCGCAGACCATGACCCGCGTGCAGCGTGGTCCCGGGCGCAGCCGCCAGTCGGCGGCGGAATCGAGCTTCAACGCCTGGACCAAATTTTACAAACAGGACGAAAACGCGGCCAACGCAATCGTAAGCTACTATGCCAAGGGTTGCCTGATTGCGGCCTGTATCGATTTAAAAATGCGCGAGTTGACCGCAGCGCAACAAGATCTCGATGCGGTCATGCGCCGTCTCTGGCAGGCTTATCTTGAACAGGGCAAAGGTGTCGAGCCTGACAGCATTCAGCGGCTTGTCAACGAAATCACCGGCGTTGACCTCGGCTCATTTCTGGATGAGCTGATCTATGGTACTGATGAATTACCGCTGCCGGAATTGCTCGCGTCAGTCGGTATCGAAGTGGTGCGACGCGTGGCTAAAAATCCGCAGGACAAGGGTGGCAAGGATATTGAAGGCGCCCTGCCTGGCGTCGACTTTGGCGCGATGCTAAAAGACGGCGAGTCCGGGTTGACGATTCAGCGGGTGATCGAGGCCGGTGCTGCGCAAAGCGGTGGCCTGTCTGCGGGCGATCAGATTATTGCCGTAGACGGACTCAAACTGAGCCTCGGGCAATTCGAAAGCAAAGCGCTGCGCGCAAGTGCCGGCGATAGCTGGCGGGTGCACGCTTTCCGACGCGACGAACTGCATCGGTTTGATGTCGTCTTGCAGGCAGCTGCGGAAACCACCTACGTGCTCAAAGTTACCGATCAGCAGCAAGCGGAGCGCGAGGCCTGGCTGGGTAATTGATGTCGGGTAATCCCATCAATGAAACCGCAGTCAGGCAAGTGGTCGAGGGCCACGGCTTTGACTGGCTTTACCGGCATAACACCGAGTCGACCAACGCCGATGTCTTGCGTCACCAGCAGCAGCATCAGCGTGAAGTGGTCGCGGTTAGCGAGTCGCAAAGCGCGGGTCGGGGACGGCGTGGCCACCAATGGTCATCGCCGTTTGCACGAAATATATATTGCACCATAGGCATTACCAAGGAGATTCCCGCGAGTCGCCAGGGATTGCTCAGCATCGTTACCGGCCTCGCCCTGTGTCGGGTGCTGGAGCAGAGCAACCTTGCCACGGTGGGGTTGAAGTGGCCGAATGACCTGCTTTTCGACGGTCGCAAGCTGGGTGGCATTCTGATCGAGTCGCGTCCGCTGGACGACGCGCGGTTTTATTTCGCAATCGGCTTCGGTCTGAATGTTTTCATGAATGCCGCAGAGCTCGCTGAAATTTCCCAGCCTGCCACCAGTCTTGCCGAAATTAGCACAGCCGAGGTTGATCGCACGCAGTTGCTGGCGGCGTCGATCGACAAGGTTATCAGTTCGATCAGGGAATTCGAAGTCGGCGCGGCGCAGCAACTGGCGACCGAATTCGCGCAATTTGATGTTTTTCATGATTCCGCGATTGATGTAGTCGCGGCCGACGGTCCCGTCAGGGGAATAAATCGAGGCATTACCTCTAGCGGACAGCTGCAGCTTGAAACCGATCAGGGCATGGAAATTCATTCGGCTGCGGAAATTTCACTCAGGGCCGTCGTTGAATGATTTTACTCGATTGCGGCAATCGAAATCTCAAGGCGCAGTTCTTTGAAGCGGGACTATTGCGGGCCAGTTTTGCGATCGCCTATGATTCCGACTGGTGGTCACGGCTGCAGCAATGGATGCAGGGGTTGCCAGCGGGGCACTGTTATCTGGCCTCGGTACTCGAAGCCGCCAGGCAGGCCGAGCTGGAACAATGCCTGGCACAGCAATTTGGCACTGCTGTAACCCGTTTTGAATCGACAGCAAGGGCGCTCGGTGTGACTAACGGATACCGACAGCCCGAACGCCTGGGCGACGATCGCTGGATGACACTGCTCGCGGCGCGAGGGATGGTGGCGGGAGACTGTATCGTCATCGATGCCGGCAGCGCGATTACGCTCGACCTGTTGCGTGCAGACGGGCAGCATCTGGGCGGTGCGATTCTGCCCGGCGTCAACACGTCAATCGAACATTTCAAAAGCATATTCAAATATATCGATTTTGACGCCCCCGAGATTGCCGCGACCCTGCAACCCGGTTGTTCAACCGAAGCCGCGATTCATATAGACTACGCGCAAACTACAATCGAGATACTCCCCGAACTGGTGAATCGCTGGATGCAGATTTTTGACGATGAGGCAACCGTACTGCTCGCTGGTGGCGATGCGGAAAGGGTGCAACGCGTACTCGACCAGTCGAGTCGAATCGTTCCTGACCTGGTGTTCCGGGGAATACGTCGACTGGCCCAACAATGAAAATATTTTTTGCCTTACTGCTGATCGTCAATATCGCCTTTGCGGTGTTTCAATGGCTGCTGCCTTACGAGCAATTGTTTGTCGAAAAAAAGAAAATTCCAGCAGGTGAACAGTTGCAGTTGCTAACCAATGCCAACGTGGCAATTATCAGTGAATCCGAGGTGGTATCCGAGGTTGAGGCTGAAAAAGAGGTAGCAGCGGTACCCGGGTTTCTGGAGACCGAGGACGCCAGTGAAAGACTCGTGTGCTATACGATCGGACCGTTCACCGACAAGGCGCGTGCGATCGAGATCAGCGGGCGTTACAGTGGTAACCGGGCCAGGACAGCGTTGAAATCCAGCCTGGAAAAACAGTATCTCGGGGTAATGGTATACATTAGCGGTCACAAGACTCGTGGGGCGGCGATTACAACCGCGAACAAACTCTCGGCCAAGGGTATCCGCGATCACATCATCGTCAATCACCCGGAGCAATCGAATCTGCTCTCACTAGGTGTTTTCGGTCTGAAGAAGAATGCCGATCGTCTGAAGTCCAGGGTTGTCAAACTGGGCTTTCCGGCTGAATCCGAGTCGCGTTATCGCGAGCGCACCATATTCTGGCTCTATGTCGAACAATCGAGCGAAGCAGAATTGCTGCAGTTACTGGTTGATGATGAATTCGATAGCGGTATCAGTCAGATTCCTACCCAGTGCTTGCCAACCTAGGCTAAAAACAATAAAATTCGCGCCCTCAAAGGGCAGGTATAAGCCCTAAAGCTGCCGTAAAGGCTGCTTTATGAAAGAAATTGCCGGCGTAGCTCAGTTGGTAGAGCAACTGACTTGTAATCAGTAGGTCCCGCGTTCGATTCGTGGTGCCGGCACCAAATACAAGCCCCTGATTCAGGGGCTTTTTTTTGAGGAAGGTATTATGGACTGGTTGAAAATTGCATCTGTAGCCTTACTGGTCGCGATGTTCTTCGTGATTTTGCCGTCTGCCAAGCGCATGGTGAAAGAATCACCCAAGGGCAGCGCCAGCGACTGGATGGGTTTCGTGGTACCCATGGCCGTGGTGATATTATTTATTATCCTGTTGATCGC
>JBATHL010000551.1:0-1944 GCA_049666745.1 Gammaproteobacteria bacterium | reverse complement strand
GCATTGCAGGTCCTGCAAACCGCCTTCGCCAGGCTCGATGCATCAACCCATCGCCAACTTGAACACCTGCATACTGCCGAAATTCGGCAACTGCTACTGAGACAATGACCAGCAAATGTAAGTGGATTTATTAACAGATTCTTTGAATTATGATGAAATTCGTGAATTTCGTGGCACTTTTATTGCATGTTTATCGGTATTATTTGCTATAAGACTGTTAGCCAGTTCAATTGACAGTACTGCCAGTTCCCGTAAACTTTTTTAGTCCGGATCGACTGTGACAGTATCAGGGACATGTAGTGAGCTTCGATTACAAAGAAATTCGTTCGCGCCAACACGCCAGTGAAACTCAGTGGGCTTCTTATAGTGACCTTTTCATGGTGCTCGCTTTTATCTTTTTGATCATGTACATGGTCTCGAGTCTGCGCACCGGCATGATCTCCGTTTCCTCACATGCCGAAATAAAAGAAGTCAAACAACAACTCGAAATCTACGAAACCGTCAAGGATGAATACCTGACGGAGCAAAGCAATGCGCAAGAGAAAAGAATATACAAGGAAATCATTGAACAGATCGCATTGCTCGAAGATGAAGCCTCGTCGAAAAAGAAGCGCCTTTCCGATGAGGCCCGGGAACAGGGAGAGCGGGAATCGGCGCTGAATCAGTACCAGCAACTGGTAGTGGCGATGATGAATGCCAATACGGTTGCCCGAGCCGAAGCCGTCGAGGAAATGTCATCGCAGAAGCAGCAAAATCAGGAATTACAACAACAGGTCAGCGAGAGTAGTGAGAACCTCGAGTCGTTGCAGCAGCAATTACAACAGGAAGAAGAAAAGCTGGTTGAACTGCAAAAACGCAACTCCACCGAGTCGAAACAACAGGAACAGAAAATTGAAACACTGAAATCCAGGTTTGAAGAGGATCAAACCAGGCTGGCTTCACTGGAACAGTTTATTCGTAGCGAGGCCCAGGAACGCGAGTCGTTGCAAAAGGCACACGCGCAGGAGGCGCAAAAGCTCGCCAGTAAATACGAAGAGTTGAAGGCGCAGCATGAAGAGGGGCAAAGCCAGGTCGCGACCCTGGCGGAAACCCTCAAGGCTGAAGCGGAAGCGAAGGAAAAACTGGAGCAGTTGCACCAGCAACAGACCGAGCAACTCGCGCAAAAGTTTCAATCGTTGAAATCCGAGCATGACCAGAGTCTCAGTAACCTGGCTTCGCTCGAGGGTCAGATAGAAAAGGAAACCCGGGAAAAGGCGGCGCTCGAAAAACAACATTCGCAGCAAACCAGGAGTTTGCAGGACCAGTTGCAGAAGCTCAACAGCGAGTACGGAGAGAATCAAACCAGGCTGGCGAACCTCGAGCAGGAATTGCAGCAGCGTATCGCCGAGAAACAGGAACTGGAAGCCAGCATGGTTGCACAAACCGAGATGCTGGAGGGTCAGATCGAACAGGAACTCGAGGCCAAGGCGGCACTGGAAAAAACCTATCAGCAAAAGACCCAGGGTCTGCAAAGCCAGTTGCAAGGTCTCGCCAACGAATATGGCAAGAATCAGGACAAGCTTGCGACCCTGCAGCAGGAGTTGCAACAGCGTGCTTCAGAGAAGCAGGCATTGGAAGCAACCCTGATCACGCAGACCGAGATCCTGGAAGGCAAGATTTCCGAATTGTCTGCCGAGCATAATCAAAGTCAAACCCAGCTCGCCGCGTTGGCCCAGTCCCTGGCGACAGAAGCCGCAGAAAAGCAGGCGCTGGAGGCTACTTTGTCTGCCCAGACAAAAAACCTCGAAGGTAAAATTCAGGATCTGGCAAAGCAGCAGGGTGAAAGCCAGACCGAACTGGCGGCGTTGGAAGAGCAACTGGGGCAGAAGGAAGCCGAGAAGGCGGCGCTGAAAAATGCGACCGCGGCTGAAGTGGCGAGCCTTGAAGACAAGTACAAGGATCTGC
>JBATHL010000550.1:0-4050 GCA_049666745.1 Gammaproteobacteria bacterium | reverse complement strand
TCAAATCTGGGCTATCTTTATTAGTCTCGTAGAAGTCTAGATCAAGCCTCGAATCAAGCGAATCGCTCAGGTTGCGAGGTACTGACTTCGTAAAATATATAAGATATCAAAAAATGATAATTATTTTTGGGAAATTTTTCCCCTTTTTAGATAAAATGAATCGGTTCGAAATAAAACAACTTGGCGGATTTGCATAAGTATATGATTTCACTGGATTACTGGTTATCGCTGTTGCCTGTATTGATGATCCTGGCATTTTTCTTGTACCGGCATCATCGTCGTCATGCTGCGAGTGCCCGCGTCCGTGAAGAAGCCATCGAAACGGGACTCGCGGAGCCGGCTTCGCTGCACCCGATCATCGATCGCAATAAATGTATTGGCTGCAAATCATGTGTCTATGCATGTCCGCAACAGCTTGGCCACAACGTGCTGGGAATCTTCCATGGCAAGGCCGAATTGCTCGAGCCCGCCAATTGCATCGGTCACGGCGCCTGCAGGGATGTTTGTCCGGTGCATGCGATAACCCTGGTATTCGGTACAGAGAGCAGGGGTGTCGACATTCCCCAGGTGGATGACCAGTTCGAGACCAACGTGCCCGGTATCTATATCGCTGGAGAACTCGGCGGTATGGGATTGATTCGAAATGCCATCGAGCAGGGTAAAACCTCCATTCAGGCGCTCGCAAAGAAACTGCCGAAATCAAGTAGTAATACGCACCAGGTTATCATTGTGGGTGCTGGTCCGGCGGGATTTGGTGCAATCCTGAAAGCACAGGAACTCGGCCTGAATTACCTTGCAATTGACCAGGATTCACTGGGTGGAACCGTGTTCAAGTATCCCCGCGGCAAGATCGTCATGACCCAGCCGGTCGATTTGCCGATCGCGGGCAAGATGCATTTCAAGGAGACCAGCAAAGAAGATTTACTGGAATTCTGGCAGGAGGTCGAGGTAAAAACCGGGATAAAAATCCAGTACAACACGATGGTTGCGAGTATCTCGACGCGGCAAGCTGGCTTCGAGGTAAAAACCAGCCAGGGTGAATACAGCACCGACAAGGTGCTGTTGGCGATAGGCCGGCGGGGCACGCCTCGTAAACTGGGTGTTGCGGGTGAAGATCTGTCCAAGGTTGTTTATCAACTCATCGACCCGGATCAATACGCCGGACAAAAAGTTTTGATCGTCGGTGGTGGCGACAGCGCCCTCGAAGCGGCCCTGTCGATCGCGGATGCCGACGGCACCGAGGTTTCAGTGTCATATCGCAGTGACAGCTTTTCGCGAGCGAAGGCAAAAAACCGGGAACGCATCGATGAATATGCTTCGACATCCCGCATCAAGCTGTATTTATCATCGACCGTTTCCAGTATTTCGGAGCACGAGGTCTTGCTCGAGCAGAATGGCGAGACCGTTAAACTGGGCAATGATGCAGTCATCGTTAATGCCGGTGGCATTTTGCCGACCGGGTTTCTCAAGGAAACCGGTATCAGCGTCGAAACCAAGTTCGGTACTGCATGAACCCGGTAATGCCGCGCTCATGAAACCAGTTCTGCCGCTTCTGCTTGGTCTGTTTCTATCCGCTCCCGCGTGGAGCAATATTAGCCAGTCGATGGATGAAATCGAAAAACTGATTCGACTGCGTGATTATCCACAGGCGGCGAGTCGCCTGGAAAACCTGGCAGAAGCAGGTGACCCCGAAGCCCAGTATCGACTGGCAAGCCTGTATCGAGCCGGAAAAGGTGTCAGAAAAGACCTGGTTAAGGCTACCGAACTGCACCGCAAATCCGCACTGGCGGGTTACGCAGATGCCCAGTACTCCCTGGGTCAGCTTACCGAGAAGGCCGACAATTCTGCAGAGTCGCTAAACGAGGCTATCGCCTGGTATCGCAAAGCCGCGGCACAGGATCACGAGCTCGCGGCACTAAAACTGAAGCTGCTCGAGGATTATATCGGGCTCACCGAGCAGGGCATTAGCCGGGCTGATATCTTTAACGCAATACAGCGCAACGATGTAGTGCTGATTAACTCGTGGATCGCAAACGGTACCAACCTGGATGTGAGCGACTACCTGGGGAATTCCACGGTCATGGCCGCATTGCTGGCGGGATGGCCGCGCCTGGCGAATACTTTACTGGAGCAGACGACGCATCCAGCGCAGATCAATTCCCTCGGCTTCCGGCCGATGCATGTCGCCACTATTCGAGGGTACAGGACTATGGTTATCGCCTTGCTCGATAAGGAAGTAGACATAGATCAGACCGATGCACGCGGTAACACCGCGCTCATGCTGGCAGCGAAAAACAGGAAAACAGACATGCTCAAGTTATTGCTCGATCGAGGCGCAAACTACGGCATCACCAATCGCAAAAAACAGTCGGCGATCGACTTTGTTTTCGCGGCTGACTACCCCGCAGGCCAGGCTTTACTCGCCAGTTACGGGATCGCTCCCGGAACCACGGGTCCGGGAACGGTTGATCCCGCAGCCACTATACAGCTTGCTGCCGCTAGCAAGCTCGATCAGTTTAAAACCGTCGTTGAGCAGCGCGGCGGTCGCTATGCTGGCTGGCCCTTGCTCAATATAGCGATTGAGCTCGGTGAAATCCCGATCACGCAGGAAATAATCGCGGAAAAACCTGACCTTAATGCAACCGGCCCCGATGGCAATAGCGCCATTCACGTCGCGGCGCGTAAGGGCGACTCGGTCACGCTGAAGCCATTGCTGGCGAACGGCGTCGATATCAATGCGATTAACGCCAGAAATGAAACCGCCCTGTATCTCGCGGTCGAATCCGATTGCCTGGAATGTGTCAGGCTGTTGCTTGCAAACAAGGCCGATCCGGCAATCGCAGACAAACTCAAAATCACTCCGCTCGAAGTTGCTATCCGTAATGAGCAAACCGAAATTGCCGCGGTGCTGCTCAAGTCCCCGACCAGCTATGCCGGTATTCATCGAGTGCTGTTACTGGCTATAGAGAGAAATATGGAAGACCTCAGCCTCAGGTTGATCAAGCGCGATAGCAGGCTTGGCGAACGCGACGACAAGGGGCGCTCGGCTTTGTGGCATAGCGCTGACAGGGGGCTCATAAAGACGTCGGTGGCGCTAATTAAATCCGGAAAAATCGACATCAACAGCCAGGATTCTACTGGACATTGTGCGCTTGCACAGGCTACCAGAGGAGGGCATCTAGCGGTAGTTCACCTGCTCATAAATGCAGATGCAGATTTGAACATCCGCACCAATGCGGCCAATACGATATTAATGCTGGCGGTGCTGGCAAAAAAACCTGCCATAGTCGAGCTGTTGATGACGCGCGCCATCGATATAAATGCCCAGGATAATGTCGGCGATACTGCCCTGATGCTGGCCGCCGCCACCGGCCAGAATGAGCTCCTCGAGATGCTGATAAAGGCGGGAGCTGATTTGCAGTTGCGTAACAAGGAAGACTTGAACGCATTTCAGATTGCCAATAACTCCGGGCACCAGGAAACTGCCGAAATGATTCGCGAGAAGAGTAATGTATTATTTAAGTTATTCAACTGAACCTTGATCAATTTATGCGATTCCCGTACGAACAGGAAAAAAAACAACCAAAAGAGCAGTCTTTTATTGAGTTTTTCGATCATTTGCTTGGTGTTTTCGATTATTTTTTATAAACTGTGACATACGTATGGGAACTTAATCCCAAAGTAGGTTGTCATGAGAAAGATGATCAAGACACAAATAGCTTCAGTGGCAGTACTTTCGGCTTATGGTCATTCGCCCGGCGCCGTTGAGATCAGCGATGTTCTTTATAAAGCGCAAGCGGATAACTAGTGAATCCCGCGCCGGTATGTTGAAATTGCGACATACGGGCCTCTGACTGGATCGATATGCAGGAAATACTACGCAATACACTGAGAAACATACTGTTGGCGCTGATACGCACATTGCTGCGTAACGGTATGTCCTACGGTGAGTTTGACCAGATTGCACGCAAGTGTTTCGTCGATGTCGCCTACGATGATTTTTCCACGCCCGGGAAAAAGCAGACCGTTTCCAACGTCGCCATCCTGACC
>JBATHL010000549.1:0-2051 GCA_049666745.1 Gammaproteobacteria bacterium | reverse complement strand
ACCCATACCTATAAAATTACCGCCCACGTCCTGATTGCAGTCGTCTTCATTACCGAGGACGTATGGACAGGCTTCCCAGACACCGTCATTTGGTAATGTCGGTACATTCGAAAGGTGGCCATCCCAGACATAGCCGGTAAAACTGGCGCCGCTATTGAAAGAGCTTGAGAGATTACCATTTGCCCTGAAAAAGACATCCGGTGCCACCGATGCCGCAGCCCGGGCCTCAACCGGATGACCATCGACATCCACTAAAAATTCCATTTCAGATATCATTGGCTGGCTATCATTATCATTGGTAACAAAATAGTTGGCAAAAATTGACGGCAATCGGCCGATAACAGGCGCAGGGGCGGCAGCCGTAATATCCGCATCAAATTCGGTTAACGGGTCGGCGTTATTATAGGCATCCAGCCAGGGATAGCGGTAATTGGCGGCGACTAAACCCCAGATATTCTGCTGGTAATCATCGATCGAAGTGCGGTAAGCGGTAAGTACCGCTTTCTCGACAAACTCAATCAGCTCTTCTGTGGTTATCAAAATGATCTGATCGTTTACGATCAGTTCTTCGGCAGCGAGATCGTCAACCGGTCCTAGAATGAATCCATCGACATTGTTATTGTTGATAAAATCCGCATTATCCCGTACCCCTGACACATCGAGATAGTTAGTTGGGTCTACGATTGCGGGATCGGTATCGGCGACAAGGTCAAACGGATCGTCGCCATTTCCCACCACGCGGTCCTGCGCCACGCCATTGCGATCGATGCCGGGGCCGGGGGCGATAATTACCGCGGCAACACCGGTTACTGAACCGTCGTAAACCAACGCACCGGTCTGATCGTGGATGGTAATCGTGCCGAAGGCATCAGAATTGATGACATCCGGCGCTGCAACATTAAAGTTGAAATTTTGCGAGACCGCGTACCAAAGTCTTTGCCCGCTTGCGTCGCGGATATCGTAAAAATCCATGCCATTTGCCGCCCATGGAAAACGACCGATCATGGCGACACCGGCATCAATACAGTTAGTAATAAGAGGTTCAGGAATGCCATCGTTATCGGTATCGGGGCAAGGTAATCGACCTGGGCCGCGAACGTTGGGAGCCGCAATCTCAGGATAGCGATACGCATACATCAACAGCGCCTGTTTGGCTTCTTCGAGTACGCGTTTGTTATGCAGATAGCGGACATGTTCGGCGTCTTTCTTGGCGCCCTGGGTATAACCCACGGCCACGACACCACCGATGCCCATTAACGCGAGCAGCATTATCAGCAGTACATATCCGCATTGCCTGTTGCTGGAGGACTGGCGCATGACTAATTTTCAATTGGCGTCAGGTAGGTGACTTCAAGCAGCTCGCCGCTGGTCGCATAGTAATGTTTGCCATCCGGCGTGGTTATCCTGACCCTGATTTCATCCCCCACCATGACCTTGATCCGGCTCCTGTCTTCGAGCTGTTCGCCGTCTTCGTAAGCGAGCGAATTGATCCACACGGTATGCGGTCCGTCGCTGGAAACCGTAATCCCGGAAACCTTGTATTCCCGGGTCACCTCTTCCCGAACAAGCCGCTGCACCGGTTGCGGTGCCGTTTCGGTTTTGACGGGTTGCTGGATTGTGCCGTCATCGCTTTTATAACGATTAGAATTGATAAGTTGTCGTTCTGCCGGAGTGGTGAACAGGGTCGACAATTCGGCTGCCTGCACAACCTGGGATGCACCCATTAACAGTGGCAACAGGACTGATATTGCTGTCAAATACATGTGCTTACCTGGCATCGATTGTCACCCACCGAATCCTGCATTCGCTTGCCAGGTTACTGCCTTTCGTATCCAGAGACTGCCCGACAGCGGAGCGCCGGATCATCGAACAGCTGTCTACGGTAAACAAACTTCTGATCGACAGACGCAAACCTTCCAGCAACGCGAACAAATCTTCCTCGTGCAGCAACCCTATCGACAGATCCATCGGTGAGCTCAACACCGATACATCGCGTTTGACCCTGAATCCGGGGCGTTCGAATTTTCCCTGTGGCAGCAAGTTATAGGTCA
>JBATHL010000548.1:0-3907 GCA_049666745.1 Gammaproteobacteria bacterium | reverse complement strand
CGGCTCGACCGCGGTATCCAGAAATAGCTGACCGAGTCTGGATACCGCGGTCGAGCCGCGGGATGACAAAGTTGTTTGAATTCGCGGGCTGGAAATTCAGAAAAACAGCTGTTGCAGTTCCTGCCCTGGGTCAGGCACACGCATGAACGCTTCACCGACGAGAAAAGCATGCACGTCGTGCTCGCGCATCAGCGCAATATCATCGCGCGTATGAATTCCACTTTCGGTAACCACCAGGCAATCTCCGGGTACCAACTCAAGTAAATCGATCGTGGTATCAAGACTGGTATCGAAAGTCCGCAGGTCCCGGTTATTGATTCCGATCAGTTCCAGATCGAGTTTGAGGGCACGCTCGAGTTCATCACGATCATGCACCTCGACCAACACGTCCATTCCCAGCGCCTGCGCCTCCTTATACAAACCAGCGAGGGCTGCATCGTCGAGTGCGGCGACGATAAGCAGAATGCAATCAGCGCCCAGAGATCTCGATTCGACTACCTGGTATGGTGCCATAATGAAGTCCTTGCGAATGACCGGGAGTTCGCAGGCGGCGCGAGCGGCAACCAGGAAATCCTCATGACCCTGAAAAAAATCCCGATCGGTTAGTATCGATAAACAGCTGGCACCTCCAGCCGCATAGGATCGCGCTATTGCGACCACGTCAAAATCTTCACGAATAACGCCCTTGCTTGGCGAAGCTTTCTTGATCTCGGCAATAACCGCCGCCTCACCGAGCTCGACGCGTCCCTTCAAGGCGGCAACAAAGCCACGCGGGGGCGACGCATCGGCGGCCTTTTGCTGCAGGTTCTTTAACGGCTCGCTACGCTGGCGCTGTTCAATTTCCTGCTGCTTGCGCGCGAGAATTCGATTCAGAATATCCGGTCGTGAAGCACTCATCATGCGTTGGACCTGGCGACCAGGTTTTGCAGCACGGCGGCGGCCTTGCCACTGCTGATCGCTGCACGCGCGGCTTCGACACCGGCAGCAAGCGAATCGGCACAACCAGAAACATAAATCGCGGCACCCGCATTAAGGCAGACGATATCGCGCGCCGGACCAGGATTATCCGCCAGAACTGCGCGGATCATGGCCAGGCTCTGCTCGGCAGAATCGACTCGAAGCTCGTCCAGCGCAGCTGATTCCATGCCGAAATCGGACGGCGAAACCGTGTAAATACTGACTTCGCCCTGCTTAAGCTCGGCGATATGGGTCGGTGCTGAAATACTGATCTCATCCATCCCGTCTTCGGCATGCACCACCATGACATGATTACTGCCGAGCTGCTTCAGTACGTTAGCCATGGGCTCGATCAAATCGCCATCGAACACCCCGATGACCTGATTGGGAGCACCTGCTGGATTGGTCAGCGGTCCAAGCACGTTGAATATGGTACGTACCGCCATTTCCTTACGCGCACCGATGGCGTGTTTCATCGCACCATGATGTGCGGGCGCAAACATGAAACCAACCCCGACCTGCTCCACACAGTCGCGCACCTGTTCTGGTGTAATATCGAGCTTTACGCCGGCGGTTTCGAGCACGTCGGCACTGCCGGAATTACTGGTCATCGAGCGATTACCGTGCTTGGCTACCCTTGCGCCGGCTGCTGCGGCAACCAGGGCACTGGCGGTAGAGATGTTGAAACTGCCGGAAGAATCGCCCCCGGTGCCCGCAGTATCGACAAGGTGGTCACCGCTAACCTCGACCCTGGTTGCCAGTTCACGCATAACCCTCGCCGCCGCGGAAATCTCGTCGACGCTTTCGCCTTTCATGCGCAGGCCTACCAGGAAACCGCCAATCTGCGAGGGCGTACATTCCCCCGTCATGATTTGCTGCATCACCGAATTCATTTCGTCACCGCTCAGATCCTCGCGCGCGATCACCTTTTTAATTGCTGTTTGTATATCCATCGTCTCCCCCGCTTAGCTAACCCGCTGTTGAAGAAAATTACGCAACAAGCCGTGCCCATGCTCGGTGAGGATCGATTCAGGGTGAAACTGAACCCCCTCTATCGCCAGCTCCTTATGCCGCACGCCCATGATTTCATCGAAATTACCATCCGCATCCTCGGTCCACGCGGTAATTTCCAGGCAACCGGGAATACTGTCCCTGTCGATGACCAGCGAGTGGTAGCGCGTTGCCACAAAAGGACTGTCCAGCCCTGTGAAAACACCGACCCCTTTATGCACCACCGGCGAAGTTTTGCCGTGCATGATTTTCCGTGCATGTACGATCTCAGCGCCAAATACCTGGCCGATACTCTGGTGCCCGAGGCAAACCCCGAGAATCGGAATCTTCCCGGCGAGCGCTTCGATCGCCGCCATCGACACGCCGGCTTCATTTGGCGTGCAAGGGCCTGGCGATACCATGACGTGACTGGCATCCGTAGCCATTATCTGTTCGACCCCGACCTGGTCGTTGCGTACCACTTCGACTGCGGCCTCGAGTTCGCCGAGATATTGCACCAGGTTATAGGTGAAGGAATCATAGTTATCGATCATCAGGACTTTCATGATTCAGCACCTGATTCTGCGTCCGCACAGGGGTCCCGTGACGGCAATCCGGCTTCGGCCAGCGCCACGGCACGAAATATCGCGCGCCCCTTGTTCATGGTTTCGGCCCATTCGTTTGCCGGAATCGAATCATAAACGATTCCGGCACCGGCCTGAATATAGAGCTGTTCATTCTTGATCACCGCGGTGCGAATCGCGATCGCGGTATCCATGTTCCCACTCCAGGAAATGTAACCGACCGCACCGGAGTAAATGCCACGTTTTACCGGTTCCAGTTCATCGATAATCTCCATCGCCCTGATCTTCGGGGCACCGGAAACCGTGCCAGCCGGGAAGGTAGCGCGCAGGACGTCAAACGCCGACATATCGGGTTTGATGCGTCCCTCGACATTGGAAACGATGTGCATCACATGCGAGTAGCGTTCGACGGTCATTTTCTCGGTCAACTCGACACTGCCAACCTGGCTGACCCGGCCGGCATCATTGCGCCCAAGATCGATCAACATCAGGTGCTCGGCGAGCTCTTTCGGATCACTGAGTAGTTCCCGCTCCAGCTCGAGATCGCTTTCGGCCGTTTTGCCGCGCGGCCGTGTGCCCGCCATCGGCCTTACCGTTACCGCTTCATCTTCGAGGCGTACCAGGATTTCCGGTGAAGAACCGACCACGTGGTGATCACCCAGATTCATGTAATACAGATAAGGTGAAGGATTGAGACCGCGTAGCGCTCGATACAAATCGATTGGCGCCGAGCGGTACGGAATCGAAAGTCGTTGCGACAATACTATCTGCATCGCATCGCCATCGATAATGTACTGGCGTGCTTTTTCAACTGCCGCCTCGAAGCCCTGCTGGGTGAACTCGGAAGTAAAATCCTTTTCAGAAACTGATTGCTGGACCGGGCGCGCCTTGCGATCGAGTCGCACCGTGGCCAGTTTCGCCTCCAGTTCATCGAGTTGCCCTTGCCCATCCTGCCATGCGTTTTCCGCCGCAGGATCGACATGCACAATCAGGAACATACGCGAAGACAGGTTATCGAATACCACCAGCCTGTCACTCAGCATCAACAGAATGTCAGGCGTTTGATGTTTGTCAGGATTAGGACAATGCGCCAGTTTCGGCTCGATATAACGAATCGTATCGTAACCGAAATAGCCGACCAGGCCACCATGGAACTTGGGCAGGCACTCGGCCTCGGCTACCTTGAAGCGAGCAAGGTAATTCTCGATAAACTGCAGCGGGTCATCGGTTTCTTCTTCACTGACGATCTGCTCATCGACCTGGAGCTGTACGCGATTACCGAACACCTCGATGCGGGTGCTGCTAGCCATGCCGATAATCGAATAGCGCCCCCACTTTTCGCCGCCCTGCACTGATTCGAATAAATAGGTGTATGG
>JBATHL010000547.1:0-5379 GCA_049666745.1 Gammaproteobacteria bacterium | reverse complement strand
GGGATGGCGAATATTGGTGCCGGCCTCTCCGGTACCTTTGTCGTCGCCGGTAGTCCGACCAAGACCCAGATGGTCGACGGTGCCGGTGGGCGCACGCAGATGTCGCTGATTGTCACTTCCCTGATCGTGCTGATGGTGCTGCTGTTTCTCACCGGACCGCTGGCCTACATGCCGGATGCGGTTCTGTCGGCGGTCGTGTTCCTGATTGGCGTGGATCTGATCGATGTAGGGGGAATGAGAAAGATATACCAGCAGCGTCGGACGGAGTTCTGGGTGGCAGTGCTGACGATGCTGGTGGTTGCGTTCGTAGGCGTCGAACAGGGCATCATGCTGGCGGTGGTATTGTCGTTGATCGATCATACCCGACGCGGATACAAACCGAGGAATGCCGTGCTCGTGCCGGAAACCTCCGGTGTCCTGCGCGCCCAGCCGGTGGCGAACAAGACCCAGGCCGAACCGGGCCTGATGATTTATCGCTTTACCCACAGCATCTACTACGCCAACGCACAGCAACTCACGGAAGAGATCACGGAGCTGGTAAATACTGCGGAGCCGCCTTTGCGCTGGTTCTGTATCGATGCCTCCGCGATCGATGACGTCGATTACTCGGCGGCGGAAAGCCTGCGCTCCCTTTTCGGCATTCTGCAGGAAAAAGGTGTGCGCCTGGTGGTGGCACAGGTCATGGACAATGTCACGGAAGAGAGTCGTTACCAACTGCGTGAGCTGTTCGGTGAAGCTGCATTCTTTGACACACTGGATGATGTGATCCAGGCATACCGGCAGGAATGAAGCAGGTGTAAAAGGGAGAAGACCGCTATTTACCTCAGCTAAGCTCTTGTTACTTGAGCTGCGGACTGGCGATTGCGCTAATCTTCGGTATTCTGATTTCGACCATGCTGACCCTGGTGGTTATTCCAGTGCTCTACTATGCCCTGAAAAAGCACGAGTTTATGCGTTAAGGCTCAGAGCTGGGGCAGGTAGTGTTTGCCGTTACGCGCGACGAAGTTCCATAGCGCCTGTGCCGATGGCAGAAAACGTTTGTTGGCATGTTTGACCACGAACCACTTTCGATTGATTGGCGTGCCTTTGACATCGAGTGCAACCAGGCGCTTTTCCTTCAGTTCGGCAGCCACGGTGTGGGCCGATATGACCGCAATACCCAGGCCGGCCATGACTGCCTGCTTGATGGTTTCGTTACTGCCGAATTCGAGACCCGATCCGGGCAGGTTGCGGTTACGCGCAAAGAGTTTGTCGGTTACCGAGCGCGTGCCGGATCCGGGTTCGCGCAGCAGGAAGGTTTCGTCCTGCAGTTCAGACAGTGAGATGCGCTGTTTTTGCGCCAGCGGGTGATCCGGTGGAGCAATGATGATTTGCGGGTGCTTGCTGATAAACTCCTTTTTTACGCCGAAATGATCGGGGGGCAGGCCGGTGATGGCGAAATCAAGCTCCATGCTTTCCAGTTTTTCCATCGTTTTTTCACGGTTTCCAACCAGTAACTGAATTTTTATCTGCGGGTAAATTTTCATGAATTCGGCTAGCACGGTGGGAGCGAAATAACGCGCGGTACTGACCACGCCGACTGCAACAACACCATGGTCCACGCCTTTCAAGTCAGCGATAACTTCACCGAATCGAGCCAGGGAATCCTGAATACCGGTGCTGAGTTCAAGTAGTTCCTGGCCGGCCAGGGTCGTAACCAGTCCGGACTCGCTGCGTTCGAGCAATGGTAGTCCGATAGTATTTTCCAGGTCACGCAACTGCAATGATATTGCAGGTGGGGTCAGGTGCAGTTCCCTGGCCGCGGCCGAGACGCTGCCGGAATTGACCGCGGCGCTAAAACCCCGCATTTGTTTGAGGGTGATCTGGCGCAACCAGGGATAAAGATTTTCTTTCATAATCGTAAAGTTTATTAAACTTTACTAAATAATCAAGTCTAATCAAAATACCATCTTATTATTAGTACATAGCGACTAGAAGCAGATGACACCGCCCCGAACATTGGATCAATTTCTCAGTTCATCAGCGCAACGGGACCCGGCGCTCGAACCACTTGTGCCGATTGTGCAGGGCATTGCCAGTGCTGGCATATCACTATCGGATTTGATTTCCCGCCATGGTCTGATTGATTACGCAGATAGCGCGGGTAGTGAAAATGCCGATGGCGACTTGCAGGCACCACTGGATATTCTGGCGCACAATATTTTCGAGGCGGCGCTGAGTCAATTACCGGTTTCGTTCCTGGCCTCGGAAGAACGGGCCGATTTGCTGGGAATCGATCCCCGGGCTGCCTACGGCGTAGCGATCGACCCGCTCGACGGTTCCTCAAATATCGAAACCAACATGTCTATCGGGACAATTTTCTCGGTATTGTCGGGTAGTGCTGAAGATTTGCTGGGGCAGGACCTGGGTGACAGGCAAAAGGCCGCTGGATTTCTGGTTTACGGCCCCCAGACCAGGTTGGTGCTGACCTGTGGTGCGGGCACATTCATTTTCCTGCTCGAACCCGACACGCAACAATTCTACCAGGTCGGAAATGCGCTCACGATACCATCGAAACAACGCGAGTTCGCCATCAACACTTCGAACTATCGTTTCTGGGATGACAGCGTACGGCAATTCATCGATGACTGTATTGCCGGCGAGGATGGTCCACTGGGCGAAGATTTCAACATGCGCTGGAACGCATCACTGGTTGCCGAAGCCTACCGTATCCTGATGCGCGGCGGTGTGTTTCTTTATCCGGGCGATTCACGTCCCGGATATCAGAATGGCCGTTTACGCCTGCTGTACGAGGCATTACCGCTCGCTTTCGTGATCGAACAGGCGGGGGGCATGGCCAGTGACGGCAATCAGCGCATCCTGGAATCGAGGCTGGTGTCGTTGCATGAACGCATTCCATTGATATTCGGCTCAACTGACAGGATTCGGGACGTGATCGACTACATCACCGGTGAAGCGGTTGAAAACACCCGGTTTCCACTCTTCGGGAATCGCGGTTTACTGAGAAATTAAGGGTCAGATTATGTCCAGAAAGAATCCGATTTTATCGATTACCGGTTCGTCAGGTGCCGGTACCTCGACCGTAAAAAGCACTTTTGAAAATATTTTTTTCCGCGAAGACATCAATGCCTGTTTTATCGAGGGAGACGCCTTTCACCGTTTTACCCGGCGGGAAATGAAGGCGGCGATGGCGCATGCAGAGGAATCCGGTAACAAAAACTTCAGCCACTTCGGGCCCGAGGCCAACCTGTTTGAGGAGCTGGAAGAGGTGTTCCGGCAATACAGCGAAACCGGTAGCGGCAGGACCCGGCATTACGTGCATGACGAGATTGAAAGCGAGCTCTACGGGGTCGCGCCGGGTGAGTTCAGCGAATGGGAATCCTTTCCGGAGAATACGGACTTGTTGTTTTACGAGGGCCTGCACGGGGCCGTCAGGACCGGGCAGGCTAACGTGGCGCAATACGCCGATCTCAAGGTCGGGGTCGTTCCGGTCACCAACCTGGAGTGGATTCAAAAGATCCATCGCGACAAGGTCGCCCGGGGATATTCCGCGGAAGCGATCACCGATACCATTTTGCGGCGCATGCCGGATTACATCGAATATATCTGTCCGCAATTTACCAATACCGATATCAATTTCCAGCGCGTACCGATTGTCGATACTTCGAACCCGTTTATCGCCCGCTGGATTCCAACCGCGGATGAGTCGATGGTAGTGATTCGATTCGCCAATCCTCGCGGCATCGATTTCCCTTACCTGTTAACCATGATTCATAACAGTTTCATGTCACGACCGAATGTCATCGTGATTCCGGGCGGCAAGATCGATCTGGCGATGCAACTCATATTTACCCCGTTGGTGATGCAGATGGTCGAGCGGAAACGTCGCGCGGCCTAGCGGTGCCCTACTTAACCACAGTTTTATAGAACGAGAGATTATTAAAATGGCACGAATTACCCTCAGACAACTACTCGACCACGCAGCCGAATATGGCTATGGCGTTCCCGCGTTCAATATCAACAACATGGAACAGGTGCTGGCGATTATGAATGCGGCAGTGGCGGTGGATGCCCCGGTGATCCTGCAGGCCAGTCGCGGTGCGCGCAGTTACGCCGGCGATATCATGATACGCAAGATGGTCGAAGCCGCCGAAGAAATGTATCCGCAAATCCCGATTTGCCTGCACCAGGACCATGGTAATGACCGCGCTACCTGCGTGTCGGCGATGCAGGCGAGTTTCACCTCGGTAATGATGGACGGTTCGCTTGAAGCCGATGCGAAAACACCCGCCAGTTATGAATACAACCTCGATATTACCGCCGAAGTGACACGCATTGCCCATGATATCGGCGTTTCGGTCGAAGGCGAGCTGGGTTGCCTGGGCTCGCTTGAAACCGGCGAGGGTGAAAAAGAGGATGGCCACGGTTTTGAAGGCAGTCTTAGCAAGGAGCAGTTACTAACCGATCCTGAGCAGGCGGTCGATTTTGTCACGCGTACCCGGGTCGATGCGCTGGCCATTGCAATGGGCACGTCGCATGGCGCCTACAAGTTCAGCCGCAAACCCGATGGCGATATCCTGGCGATGGACGTGGTCCAGGAAATCAACGCCAGGCTGCCTGAAGTGCACCTCGTCATGCACGGCTCCTCATCGGTGCCACAGGAGCTACAGGATATCTTCAATGAGTATGGCGGTGAAATGCCACAAACCTGGGGTGTTCCGGTCGATGAAATCATTCGCGGTATCAAGCATGGTGTGCGTAAGGTCAATATCGACACCGATTGCCGTCTCGCCATGACCGGCGAGTTCCGCCGTATCGCCGAGCAGGACAAGAGTCAGTTCGATCCACGCAAGTTTCTGACACCGGCGTTGATGGCGATGGAAGACCTGTGCCGCGACCGTTTCGAACAGTTCGAAACCGCGGGCAATGCCTCGAAGATCAAGCCGATCAGCGTCGCCGATATGGCTGCACGATATGCCAGCGGCGAGCTCGATCCAAAAGTTACCAGCAGCCAGAGCGCTGCCTGATTTTTTATATTTGGAGAGCGAAAAATGAGTTCCAATAAAACCTACGATGCGGGCGTTAAAGACTACCGCGATACCTACTGGATGCCGGATTACACCCCGGCCGAAACCGATATCCTCGCCTGTTTCAAGATTACACCACAGCCCGGCGTACCGCGCGAGGAAGCCGCCGCCGCGGTCGCCGCGGAATCGTCTACCGGTACCTGGACCACGGTCTGGACCGACCTGTTGACCGATCTCGATTATTACAAGGGCCGCGCCTACTCGATCGAAGACGTGCCCGGCGACGACAGCTGTTTCTACGCGTTAATTGCTTACCCGATCGACCTGTTCGAGGAAGGTTCGGTAGTCAACG
>JBATHL010000546.1:0-17328 GCA_049666745.1 Gammaproteobacteria bacterium | reverse complement strand
GTGCATAGGCATAGGCATTAGGTAACCATCGATGCAGGGGAAATAAGGCTATTTTCAGGCAGACGCCAACGATAATAAAGGCGAAAGCAGTAAATACCGTGCGTGTTTGTGCGACTTCTGGCAGACGCCTGGATAGATCATCCATATTCAGCGTACCGGTCATTTGATACATCAAACCGATACCAATCAGAATAAAGGTGGCGCCGATGGTACCCATAATCAAATACTGGTAGGCGGCCCAGAGGGCGCGCCGGTCCTTACCTAAGGCGATCAAAGAGTAGGCCGCAAGAGAGGATATTTCGAGGAAAACAAAAACGTTAAAGGCGTCACCAGTTATCACTACGCCAAGCATCCCGGCCAGGGAAAGCAGGTACAGAACGTAAAACAAGGTATGGCGATCTTCCGGAATTTCTTTTTCTATGCTGGTGTGGGCAGCCAGCAGTACAACTGTGCTGATACTCGTGATTATGAGCAAAAGATAGGCATTGAGCTTATCAACGCGATACTCGATTCCCCAGGGTGCGCTCCAGCCACCCATCTCGTAGACGATGGTACCCGAGGCCATGACTTGTTGAAGTAATGTAATACTTACCAACATTGTCACACCACTGGCGATTACAGTGAAAAGCCATGCGAACAGGGATCGTCTTAGAAACAGGCAAAGTGGTGCGGACAGCAGCGGTAATATGACCGCCAAAGCAGGAAGATGTATTAACACTCTTGATTATCCTTGTTCTGAATGCTCTCTTCTTCGATGCTTCCATAGGCTTCATTAATACGCACAGCCAATGCAAGCCCGAGGGCGACAGTCGCTATGCCGACCACAATCGCGGTGAGAATTAAAACATGCGGCAGGGGATTCGAGTATTGGCTTATCCCCTCTGCCAAAATGGGAGCGCTAGCACCATCGATCTTAGCCATACTGATATAAAATATGAAAACCGCGGTCTGGAAAATTATCAGACCAACAATTTTCTTAATCAAGTTGCCATGGGCGATAACGATGTACAAGCCAATCATCATCAGCACCACCACAACCCAATAGTTATAAAGCCCTAATATCATTAAATGCCTTTGCTGTTAAAATTCTACGGAAATTCCCTGCGGCCAGAAAAGTTGAAAAAAATGATTACCATGACCGAGGCAACGGTACAACCAACACCGAGTTCGATTAAAAGAATTCCCAGATGTTGGCCAGCGACAGGGTCGTCAGCTAAAACGTTGTAATCAAGAAAGTTTCCGCCATTAAGCAGAGAAACCACCCCGACACCGCCGTAAAGCAAAACACCGATGGCACCGAGTAATTTAAAAAACGTACGATTAATGACACGCCGTGCGGTGCTTAAACCAAATACCATGGCATAGAGTATTATCGCAGCGGCGAAGATCACTCCTGCCTGGAAACCACCACCGGGTCCAAAATCGCCGTGGAATTGAACGTAGAGCGCAAACAGAAGAATAAAAGGAATCAGCATTTTGGTCACGATGCGCAGGATTAAATGTTCCTCATGCATTAAATAAAAGATGGAATCTGCCATGATTCTTTGGATCCCAGAGCGACTCCCCATTGCCAAAAGTGCCAATACCCCCATGCCGGCAGTAAAGATAACAACTACTTCGCCAAAGGTATCGAAGCCTCTATAGCTTGCAAGTACGGAGGTTACGATATTGGGTAAACCTGTTTCTTGCATTGAATCGTAAATATAGCGAGGGGCAACATGCTGGTGGATAGGCGCATCCGCGGAGCCAAAATATGGCATATCCAGCGTGCCGTAGATCAACAATCCACCTGTAATGAAAACCACGACCAAAGCCCACATGGGCTTGTGGCGCACGCTATCCTCCCAGCGCCCAGTCAAGGTAACCGCTGTCAACATGAGTAAAGTGGAGATACCCGCTCCCACGGACGCTTCCGTAAATGCCACGTCAACAGCATCCATGGCGACGAAAAAACTTGCCGACAGCAGGCCAAAAATACCTGACAGCATGACCACCGCAAACAGATCCCGCATCCGCACAATGGCTATGGCGGTACCTACGAGGAGACCCAATAAGACGATATCAACTAGGAACTCGATGACTCTGTCCCTCCCTTGTTTTCATTCCTGTCCGACTCCGGCACCAGATCGTTACGAAATGCCGCTTTGGCCAATGCATGGCTTGCAACAGGGCTAATAAACAGGGTCATTACCAGGATCATCAATAACTTTATTATCACCAGACCGTCAGGATTTAGCAGCATCAATCCGATTAAAATCATTCCCGCCCCCAGGGTATCGGTCACACCGACCGCGTGCATACGGGTATAAAAGTCGGGAAATCGTATAATCCCAACCCCTCCGGATAAACAGAGAAAGCTCCCTAATAGCAAGCACAAGGTACTACTCATATTGACGACAATATCCACTATGATTCCTTTTTCGTCGACCCTGTATCGTGAGGATCATGTCTAAATACAGTGGAATCAGAAAAGTGCAACACGCCAATTATGCTAATGAAGTTGATCAGGGCGTAAACGATGGCAATATCCAGGAATTCCGGTCGCCCCATCACGAAGCCGAGAAGCGAAATGAGTAAAACCGTCTTGGTACCAAACATATTGACAGCAAGAATCCGGTCGTAGAGGGTAGGCCCTACGAATCCCCGAATGATCGCCATGATCATGACAACAAGAATTGCTATGGTTGCCGCGATTAGCATCAGTCTTCCAACCGGCTTATCCGGCGATCCATTTCACCGGCTTGCAAATCTTCAATGTTTTTCCGCGATAATGCATGTACCGTAATTTGATCACCCACCAGGTCTACCGCGACTGTGCCCGGCGTAAGGGTAATGGAATTTGCGTAGATAACCTTTCCCATATCTGTCTTTTGACTGGCTTTGATCGTGGTGAGAACGGGAGAAATTGTCTCGTTGCCAAGCCAAATATGCTTCACAACAGAAATATTGGAGAGAATTATTTCTTTGCTGAGCCATATAAGGTATCCGGGCATCTTCAATGTGAGGTGCAGTGGCTGGGATTCGTGGTCTACTACATCCATTCTATGGGCAATATATAGAACCAGGGCGATGGAGATTAACCCAAGCGACAGTATCAGCAGCGTATAATGAGCAGAGTTTAGAAGCCAAAATGCAGCAAGAGTCAGAAATAGACTGATTGTGTGAGGCAGCAAATTTTGGTTATCAGGATCTGGAAATTTATTTTCTGGCATTCATAAGACCCAATTAATATAGCAGGATGATGCGCGCGACATCATAGCCGGACTTGGTGTTTTCTAGCAATAGCCAATCCCAATCAAGGATAGTGTTTTCGTAATGAGGCGTAGACCAGGTCGCGATCGCACCATCGATTAATCTGCTCATTGTTCGCCCCTTCGTAGGAAAGTTATATTTTACTCCTAGCTAAGAGTTTTCACACGGCCTCGGTCGTTAGCTGCCGCTGAAATATCAAATTTGAGTGTCCGCTTTTTTTTAAGCCTTATCAAGAAGTGTCAATCCGACAAAAGCCGATTGGCTTTACGCATAACCCGGTTGATTATGATGACAGTTAAAATGCTCCAGCGTTAACCCAAAAATGAGCCAGGATGCCGGCCGCGTAACCCAGCGCAATCACGGGCATCCACTTTAGATGGCCAAAGAAGGTGTAGTAACCTCTGGCGGAACCCATTAAAGCGACACCCGCGGCTGAGCCGATAGATAGCATGCTACCGCCCGTGCCCGCGGTCAAGGTGGTCAACAACCACTGCCCCTGCGACATTTCCGGGTTCATAGTCAGGACCGCAAACATGACCGGGATGTTATCGACGATGGCCGAAAGTATACCGACCAATACGTTGGCGGTAGTTGGGCCCAAATCGATAAACATAAACTGTGAGGCCACCGAGAGATATCCGATGAGCCCCAAACCCCCGACGCAAAGAATAACGCCGTAAAAGAAAAACAGCGTATCCCACTCCGCCAGTTTGACCTTGTTAAAAATGTCGAAGTAGTCATCGCCTGCGGAATCGTCGAGTCTGGAGATTTCCGAGTCCGGCTCTCCATGGTCGACATTCGGCGGTGGACCACCGTACTTTCGGCGCTTCAGGTAGTAAGCGAAAAACATCAGGTAACCCAGGCCGGTCATCATGCCAGCGACGGGAGGCAAGTGTAAAAAGTTGTGAAAACTGACCGCTGTGGCGATGGTCAAGATGAACAGGCAGATAATGGTAACGGCCCCCGGTTTCAACTGGGTGATACCGCCCTGGGCCTGGGGTTGCTCGGTCGATACGAACATCGACATGATCGCTGCCGGTATGACGTAGTTGACTACGGATGGGATAAACAAGGTAAAGAAAGTCCAGAAATCGATAATCCCTTTTTGCCAGACCATCAGGGTGGTGATATCGCCAAACGGGCTGAACGCCCCGCCGGCATTGGCGGCCACGACAATATTGATGCAGGCAATCATAATGAACTTACTATTGCCGGCACCGACCGACAAGACCACTGCACACATGAGCAATGCCGTGGTCAGATTGTCGGCAATCGGCGACAGGAAGAAGGATATGATGCCGGTGATCCAGAAGAGCTGGCGCAGGTTTAGCCCCTTGCTGACCAGCCATGACTTGAGCGCATCAAACACCAGGCGCTCTTCCATCGCGTTGATGTAAGTCATCGCTACCAGCAGGAACAGGAATAACTCGGCATATTCAAGAAGATTATGACGGATCGCCTGCTCGGCGGTGTGTTGATCGCCATGCTGGGAATAGACAAAAGCAATCATCACCCAGATGATTCCAGCCGCGAGAATAACCGGTTTGGATTTGCGTAAATGCACAAATTCTTCGGACATCACCAGCGCATATGCGACTATGAATACAATAATCGAGGCATAACCTACCCAATGCTGAGTCAGGTCCAGTGTCACGGCTGCGGTGTTGGCGGCATAGGCATTGAACGGGCTAAATATCCCCAGGATTAAAACAAGCAAAGCCCAAAACATACCGTTAGTGTGATTGAAGTTAACTTTCATGTAACCCCCCGGAATTCGGTAAGAAATGTGGTTGAGAAAGGATATATTTTTACCAAAGCTAATCCCCGCCACGCCAGAGATAGAGTATCGCCATGTATTTGGCCAGGTAAATTGCTTTTGCATGTAACCGCCGGTTTACCGGGATCCTTAGAGTATCCAGCTTAAGAATTCTTTCGTGATTCTTACATGAATGATTCATTATTGTAGTGAAGGTACTGTCAAATGCCGCTTTTTCGAGCAGGACTAATCGAACCAGCTGGCAATGAAAACTGCCGCGCTCGTTATCAACATCAGCGCTGAAATTACGACCAGGGACTCGGCCATGGTTATACCGAAGAATAGTAAAGGCGTGTAACCACAGGAAGTTTGCACTTCGAACAGGGACGGAATCCATTTATCCAGCGCAAACCATGCCGGCATACCAAGATCCATTTCGCAGTCACCGAAAATCCAGCCACGTTCCACTGCGAGAACCCTCCAGCTGCGTTCCAGCAAGCCGGCCATGATGACGGTATTAAGGGCGTGAGCGGTGCACGTGGTCAGCCTCGACTGGGTAGCAAAAAATGCAACTATTCCTAACAGGATGAATGCCACCACCCAGATACGGACATGGATACAGAGTACACAGGGCCACTCGTCGAGTGCATACTGGTAATACAAAGCGGCAGCTTCCAGTGCGATCCCGATCAGTACCAGCGCTGCCCAGTAGCGACGTTGCCCGCTGAGGTCGATTAAAAATTGTTTCATAAGTAAAGAAATTCGCTAGGTTATAACTGGTAATTCTTCAGCAGCGCGTTTAGTCAGCAAATCTGCACCGTTTTCGGTAATAAGAATATTCTCTTCGTGAACCATCAATTTACCCGCTTCGAACTCCATGCCTGGTTCCAGGGTAATGACCATGCCTGGTGCAAGGGTGGTGTGATCGCTTGCGGTGAGTGACGGCCATTCTGTCAACTGTGCACCGAGTCCGTGTCCCATTCGTCCCACATCATTGCCGCGTGCGCCACCGGCTTCGAGTACCGACCACATTGCCTGCCAGACATCGGTCGTGGTGGCGCCGGGTCTGGCCGCCACCAGCCCCGCCTCGGTACTGTGAAAGACGGTAGTATAAGCCTGCCTGGCCTTGTCCGAAGCAAAACCAAAGCTGTAGTTACGATCAAAATCGCAGAAATAGCCATCATAAACAGTGCCGGTATCGATGATCAGAATGTCACCCTCTTCGAGAGGGCGGTCGCCGGGTCCCATAATGATGTCTCCATAACCGTCTTTACCCGAGGCTGAAACGATGTACGGCGTATGATCGGCACCGCGTTGCAGTAAATCAATGCGCATCGAACGCAGAATTTCGCGTTCGCTTTGCCCGGTTCGCGCGAAGCCGGGCAAGGCATTGAAGCTATCCGAGGTGAGTTCGCATATGTATCTGATCTTTTCCACTTCGGTGCTGGATTTGATACTGCAGAGATTTAACATCAGTTCGGCACAATCGACCAGTTCCATATCGGCCAACTCGCTAGCAAGCAGTTTGTAGTCATTGGCGGGCATGCGCAAATGGCTCTCTGCGCCGAGGGTCATTCCGAGTCGGCCGAAGCGTCTGGGTAACTCGCGAATGGTCGACAAGAGCAACGAAACACCGTCATCCTGCGGTTGTGGTGAAGACCAGCTGCGGATGTCGTCGATCCAGGTCTGTTGCATACCTGCGACCCCGATCGTCGGGATGACGGCGATCGGTTTTCCGCTAAGCGGTAATAGCAAAAACCAGGGCCGGGTCGGGCTTTGCCAGAACTGGGTTAAAAACCCGCTGAAATAGCGCACATGCGGCTCCGTGGTCAGCAGCATCGCATCAATTTCCAGGGCGCGCATCATGCGCTGTGCGCGTTCGCTGCGAGCTGCGAATTCAGCTTCTGCAAATCCGCGTAAAGGGGGATTGGTCATGATCAGCCCCCGACCAGTTCGCGGTAGAGCTCGGCATCGGTCGCTCCCTCGGTACCGATGACAAATACTTGACTCGATTGATCGAGTCCGAGTGTGGTTGACATGGTTAAGTCGTTTCGCGCTGCGATGAGCGCGGCGAGTCCTGCTACCGCTGATTCGCCCGCCTCGATCGCAGGTTCTCCGTTAGCGAGTAGACGCATACAGGGCGCCACCGCATCTTCGCTCACGGTCATGAAGTCGTTAACGCCGGGCTTGAGAATTTCCCAGGCAAGCGTTGACACTTCACCACATGAAAGTCCTGCCATCAGGGTGTCGAGATCTCCTTCCACCACGACTGGCTTTCCCGCGCGCGCCGATTGCTGCAGGCAATTGGCCTGCTCTGGTTCGACGACAATAAAGCGGGGACGTTGCTCTCCCCATAGTTCCCAGAAATAGGCGCATACCGCGGCAGCCAGGCCGCCAACGCCGGCCTGAATGAAAACATGGGTTGGTATCGAGCCTTGCATCTGCTCGACGGCTTCGGCGAGCATCACCGTGTAACCGAGGGCAACATCCCTGGGGATATCCATGTAACCGGGGTAGCTCGTGTCCGAGACGATGATACGCTGGTGCAAACTGGCCTCGGTATCGGCCAGCTTGACCGAAGCGTCATAGTTACCGTCGATACGGATAACTTCTGCCCCGAGGGCCTGCATGGCCTGTTGGCGCCCTGTAGATACATCCCGGTGTATGTAGATAACGCAGCGACAGCCGAACATCTGGCAGCCCCAGGCGACTGAACGTCCGTGGTTGCCATCGGTAGCGCAGCTAATCACGACTTCATCGATAATCGACTGGTAACGATCACCCATTAATTCATCGATTGAGGCGTTTTGCCCACAGCGCTGGTATATCCTTGACTGTAGCTGACGAGCGACCGCGTAAGCGCCTCCCAGTGCCTTGAAACTCTCCAGATCAAACCGCTGGGATTCATCTTTGTAGAAAACTTTATTTACGTCAATATCATGCGCCAGCTGCGCGAGCTGATACAGCGGGGTTGGCTGGTATCCCGGCCAACGCGAAATCTCGTCGACGGCAAGTCGAGATTTTTCCAGGCTCGCAATTTCCAGTAATTCGGATGGGTAATCTGCACTGGAGTCGAATTCTGTATTGGCATAATGACTCAGCGTTGCGTGAAATTCTGACATGCTCTCCGCACTCTAATCTAAAGCGCCAAGTCTACCGAAATGCTATCAGTAATAAAGCCGGAAATAGCGTTGGCCTGGATTGCATCAAAAGATAGGCTGATATGCTGGACATATCTTGCGGAAGCCCTAGACTTAAAACAGTCATATCGCGTAATCGAGCATACTCTAACAATAATATGAAGAGCCAATCGGTAACCAAGCAGGACCCGATCCAGATTGAAGCCCCTGATAAAAAGGGGTCAAGCTCGCCTTTAGAACCGTCTCAAGACACTGAGCGAGTACTGGGGCGATTCGGCGATGTCGCTATGATGGCTGCAGACTGGTTCTGGGAAATGGATGCAGAGCTGCGTTTTACCTATCAATCCAGTCGTTTTGAAGAGGTTACCGGAATCCCGGTTGCGGATGTCATTGGTAAGACCCGTGAAGAAGCGTTTGCCGGGCGTATCGATGATTCGAACAAGTGGATGCGGATCGGTGCCGCGTTGCGTAAACGCGAAAAGTACTGCATGGTCTGGGCGTTACAGCACCCTGACGGAGAGATTCGCATATTACGCACCCAGGGTAAGCCGATTATTGGTGCTAACGGAGAATTCCTGGGTTACCGCGGGGTCGGCAGCGACATCACCGAGGCAACTACCACCAGGCAACAGCTCATCGAGAGTAAAAGCCGGTTTCGTAATATTATCGAACAGGTTACCGATATCGTATGTATCGTCAACGCTGACGGCGAAATCAAGTTCCTGAACAAATCGGTGGAAAATATTCTGGGTTACGCTGTCGAGGAACTCGAGTCTGGCAAAGCCGATACACAGGCGCATGCAGCAGATCTTGCAAGTATCCAGCGAGCCAAGCAGGTAGCGTTGGAAAATCCGGGCCGGGTCGTGGCGGGAGATTACCGTTACTATCATAAGGACGGCTCGGTCAGGGTTTTACAGATGACTCGCCAGTATTTCTCGAACCAGGACAGTGAAAGCAGCGCTGAGCTTATTGTGCATGCACGTGATATAACCAATCAGCATCAAGCCGAACGGGCGCTCAGGTATAGCGAAGAGCGCTTACGGGATTTTGCCGAAACCGGGGCAGACTGGTTCTGGGAGCAGGATGCCGAATTGCGCTTTAGCTACCTGTCGGGTAACTACCCCGGATTCGAGCAAAGGTCGTCTGCTGAAATTATCGGTAAGACTCGCCAGGAAATGTTACCGGGTATTAATTTCAAGTCAGACAACTGGCAACAACTGGATACCAGACTCAAGGCGCGAGAAGCTTTTTATAACTTCGAGTACCCGTATCCCCGCCCGGATGGTTCAGAGATAATCGTCCGTATCAGTGGCAAACCAAAATTTGACGAGCAGGGCGAATTCATTGGTTATCGTGGCACTGGAATCGATATCACCGAATCCTATCTTTTATCCCAACAACTCAACTACCAGGCTTCGCATGACCCGCTCACGGGCCTGGTAAATCGACGCGAGTTCGAGTTGCGTCTTGCCCGTGTGATAAAGGGTTGCCGCGAGGATGGTAGTGAGCATGCGTTATGTTACATCGACCTGGACCAGTTCAAGGTTGTCAATGACACCTGTGGACACGATGCCGGGGATGAATTGTTGCGCCAGATAGCCGCTTTACTGGAAGACAAGGTAAGAAAACGCGACACCATCGCCAGATTGGGTGGCGACGAATTCGGGCTCCTGCTGGAACGCTGCTCCATGAAACAGGCGAATCGGGTTGCCGAAACCGTACGCGCGGCAATCGAGCAATTCAGGTTTATGTGGGCTGGTCGTAACTTTCGCCTGGGTGCAAGTATCGGCGTAATACCGATAAATTTCAGCAGTGGCAACATCACCAATGTGATGCGTTCCGCTGACGCGGCCTGCTATACCGCAAAGGATGCTGGACGAAACCGGATTCACGTTTATGACGAAGACAGTTTTGAAGTGGCTCAACGCCATCGGGAAATGCAGCAAATTGTCGATATTAACCAGGCTTTTGACGAGGATCGCTTTGTTCTTTATCAGCAACCTATTAAATCACTCGGTGCTGGCCAGGAAGAAGCCGGTTACTTCTGCGAGGTTCTGGTGCGAATGGTGGATGAATCAGGTTTTCCGGTTCTGCCGGGTAATTTCCTGCCAACCGCGGAACGTTATAATCTGGCCACCCAACTCGATACCTGGGTCGTAAACGCAACCCTGGACTGGCTGGCAGCAACCACGCATGTGCGCAGCACGATAAATCTATCGGGCATGTCGGTTGCCAATGAAGATTTCCTGCAGTTTGTGCTGCAAGCGATTGCTTCAAGAAAGGTCGATGCGACCCGCATATGTTTTGAGATAACCGAAACAGCAGCGATACAAAATCTGAGCAAGGCTAATCGTTTTATTGCGCAGTTGCGCGAACGTGGATGCTTTTTTGCGTTAGATGATTTTGGCAGTGGGCTTTCTTCGTTTGCCTATCTGAAAACCCTGCCGGTTGATTTTCTCAAAATCGACGGCTTTTTCGTGCGTGATATGTGCGAGGACCGGATAAATTTCGAACTGGTCAAGTCGATCAATGAAATTGGACATGTCATGGGCAAGCGCACTATCGCCGAATTTGTTGAAAACGATGCTACCCTGGGTGCTCTCGAGGATATTGGTATCGATTACGCGCAGGGGTTTGGCATCAAGATACCGCAACCCGTCAAGTACTGAAAACACCCTGCATGACGCCTGGACCATATTGTAATTGACGTTACCGCGCAATAATGCGCGTCGTGTCAATGCTGGTTAACCTGGCTGGTCTCGCCGTAACGAGCCACCTGTTCCGGATCGCTGATGCTCGGCTTTGCCAGCACCCGGCGCAGAATCGGCGCAAAAAATTCGAGAGGCTCGGTAGCGTAATCCGGATCAAAGCAGTTCTGATCGTAGTTGTGACAGAAATCAATCGCATCCTGGTACCAGGCATTGTCTTTATACATCTCGCGGGCGTTACGATCACCGCCGCAGTGATGCGCGTAGTAATACATTTGAAACACGCCGTGATGCTTGACGATCCAGTGAAGTTTGGCGGAGACGAACGGGCGCAGGATTGCGGCGGCCATTTCGCTATGCGAGTAGGGCGCAAGATCGTCACCGATATCATGTAGTAACACAGCGATGATCATTTCATCCGACTCACCCGCACGCTGCGCCCGCGTCGCGCCCTGTAAACTGTGCTGGAGGCGGTTGATGCGGTAACCCGACAAGCTGTTCTCGAGCTTGCGCAGGCTTTCCATCAGGCGATCGGGAAGTCCGGCCTTGTACTCATCTTCCATGCGATCGAGAAATTCATACTCTTCGCGTGTGCCGTCTTCCATGCGGGTGAAGTTTACAGTTTGCATAATGGTCTCCCGGATGATCCTGGATTATTTATCGATGTTTGCGCATGTTAGCGCAAGCGCTAGCTGCGCAGCAATTCGTTAGCGGGATCGTAAGCTGCATCCATTTCAATATGGGCACTGCGGCTACCGCTTGAAGTATCGATAGTGACCTCGAGCCCGGCGCTGATCTGCGCGGGTTGCAGGTAGGCGAAGGCGATGCTTTTACCGATTCGATGGCCATAGGCGCCACCGGTGGTCAGGCCGATTAAATCACCGTTATGGTAAACCGCTTCGTTGCCGTAGCACTCGCAGGCCAGGCCATCGTCGAACACCAGGTAAGCCAGTTCGATCGCGTAGCCATCCTGTTGTCGCTGCTTAAGGTTTTCACAGCCGATAAAATCACGGCTGGTATCGATAAAACGATCCATGCCGGCTTCGAAGCCGCTGATTTCCTCAGTGAATTCATTGCCATAGGCGCGATACATCTTCTCCATGCGCATCGAGTTGAAAGCATAGCCACCGAAATTGCAGATGCCGAAGGGTTCCGCCTTGCGCCACATTGAATCGTAGATCGACAGTAACTGATAAGAAGGCATATGCAGCTCATAACCGAGTTCGCCGGCATAGGACACACGCAGGACGCGTACCATCGCGCTATCGATCTGCACCACGCGTGCGCAGAGCCAGGGAAATGCTGCATTTGACAGGTCTTCCTCGGTCATCTGCTGCAGGATGTCACGCGAATTCGGCCCGGTGATCAGTAACGATGAAAAATCTTCGGTAACATTGACGATGCTGACATCGAAATCGGCAGCATTTGCCTGCATCCAGTGCAGATCCTTGTGTTCCGAGCCAATCGCGGAGACCAGGTAAAAGTGATTTTCATCCAGCCGCGTGATCGACATTTCACACATGATGCCGCCATTGGGTGAATGAAACAGGCTCAGGCCGATGCGTCCCACCCGGGGCAACTTGTTGCAGGAAAGGCGGTCGAGAAAAGCGCTTGCGTCGGCACCGGTGATTTCATACCTGGCGGCACCTGAAATATCGATGATGCCGGCTGATTGCTGCACTCTGCGGCATTCCTCGGCGACCACGGCATGTGCTTCACTATGCGACCAGCTCAGAGATTCAGTACGCACTGTATCGGTTTGAAACCATAAGGGTTTCTCGTAGCCTTGCACCGCTCCATACACCGCACCCTGTTGCGCCAGGCGGGTAAATAACGGGCTGCAGCGCAGCGGACGTCCATGCGGGCGATTATCGTTAGGTGCGCCGACCGCGTACATCGCTTCGTAAGATTCGATCGCGCGGATGGTGCAGTATTTGCTGTCAGCCCAGTCGCCAAAGCGACGTGTATCAAGCGATGCCATGTTGATCTCGGTTTGACCGTATTTCATCCACTGGGCCATGTACTTGCCGATGCCGCCCTGGGCGATACCGATACTGGCGCCGCAGAGATTCCAGAAATTACGCAGACCGGCGACCGGGCCGGCGAGAATATTATCGTCTGGCGTGTGCGTGATCGGCCCATTGACTACAGATTTGACACCGACTTCTTCAAACTTCGGTGTCAGCTCGAAGCAGCGTTCGAGGAACGGCATCAATACTTCGAGATTCGGTTCGAACAGTTCGCGGTCAAAGGCCCAGTCCATGCCATCTAGCGCCCAGGGGCGCGAACCCCACATTTCATAAGGCCCGACCAGAAAGCCCAGGCCTTCCTGTCTGATATAGGCCGAGCTGTAGGAATCCCTGCACACCGGCAACTCCCAGCCAAGCGCTTCAATATCGGGATGGGTTTCGGTTACCAGGTATTGATGTTCGAGATTGACCAGGGGGACATTGATGCCAGCCATGGCGCCGACTTCGCGCGCGAAACAGCCGGCCGCATTGACCACGTGCTCGGCGACAATGGTGCCCTTGTCAGTCACCACTTCCCATTCCCCGCTGCGCAGCTCGTTGATTTCGGTGACACGGGTAAAACGATTGATCTCGGCACCGTTCGCGCGGGCCAGCTTCGACAGGGGCATGACCACCGAAGTGGGGTCTACGTGACCGTCGTTCGGCGTGCTCGCGATGACACGAGCCTTGTCGAAGTTCATGAATGGATTAAGCTCCTGGGCTTCCGCCTTGCTGACGATATTGAACTCGAAGCCGATATTTTTGGAACGACTCTCGAGATTCCTGAACCATTCCTCTTCGACCCTGGTAAATCCCTGGCGAATACTGCCACATTGATGGAAAACCGATTTTTCGCCGGTTTCCTCAGGCAGGATTTCGTTGTACAGCTTGATCGTGTAGTCGTGGATTTGTGCGACCGTGTGATTGCCGATGAAGTTAGAACAAAGACCGGCGGCGTGCCAGGTAGATCCGCTGGTAAGCTCGCCTTTTTCCACCAGTACGACATCGCTCCAGCCTTCTTTGGTGAGATGGTAGAGCAGGTTTACCCCGAGTGAACCTCCACCGATAATGAGGACCCTGGCATGACTTTTCATTGCGTTAACCTTTAAATGTTTGTGTTGACAGGAGCTCAGGCGCTGCGGCAAAATGCCTCGGGCGGCAGAAATATTTTAAACTGCTCGCGAATCTGTTGATCCTGTTCAGCGCTGACGTGGTCGGGGAAGTAGTTATCAAGAATTTCCTTTTTCCGGGCGAGCGCCTTGTCCAGCAACACGGGTTTATCCTGTTCTGCCCATTCGTTCGGGCTGAGGCGATCACCGAGCTCCGGATAGATATACTCGGTCTGCATGACATCCAGAGTTTGACCGGCACCGAGATAATGCCCCTTGTTACCCAGGCAGACGTCCTTGAGCACATCGAAGCTCAGGGTCTGTTCGTTGACCTCGATGCCCCGGGTGATGCGCAGGGCGGCACCGAGTATGTCATTATCGATGAGCATGGATTCCGGGCAGGCGCCGAGCAGGCTGGCATACATGCCGGCCGATTCGTAGATGATATTGGCGCCTGAAGTCGCGGCACAGGAGACTGTATAGGCGCGTTCGGCGCCACCCTGGAAATCAGGGAACTTGGAGTCGCTCATGCCGCAGGCAGTACCGGTAGGCAGGTTGTAATGGTTACCCATTTGCGCGCAGGCAGAGGATAGAATTGCCTGCTCCGGTGAACCGCCACTCATGGCGCCGGTGCGTAAATCCGAGACGAAAGGCCAGGTTCCGAGGATCGCCGGGGCTCCCGGTTTGATCGCATTCACAAACACCAGGCCGCCGAGGCATTCAGCCCAGGCCTGGGCCACCGCGCCGGCCAGGCAGGCGGGAGCAGTCGCGCCGGACTGCCCGGCGGAAAGCAGCAGTACCGGCATGCCACCATCGACCGCTACCTTGATACAGCTCAGTGCTTCATTGGTAAACTTCATCGGCGGCACGACGTGGCAACAGGAGATGCTCATGAAGGGACGTTCGCGCCATTTATCCTCCCCACCGGCGATGATATGCAACATTTTCAGTGTATCTTCGAGATGGTGGGCCTCGGTCCAGCTGGAACCAATATGTTTAGTGGTTCCCATCACCGCGTTGTAGGCAGTATTGATATCCATGTCGTGGTTATCGGTGATATCGCGCAGTACACAGGTACGCTGGAACATGTGGATATGCTCACACTTATCGGCGATACGCGCCATATCGTACAAATCCTGGGCCGTCGATTCGCGATACTCGTTTTTTACCGGGTCGGCAATCATGACTGCCGCGCCGGCGGTGGAAAAGTGCACTTTGGAGCCACTTAAATGCATGTCATGTTTCGGATTCTGTCCATACAGGGTCAGGTCACGAGCGCATTTGTCTAGCGCGTCCTCAACCACCGCGCGCGGAAATCGCAGGCGTTTGTCCTCGCCGTAGATTGCACCGGCCGCCGTACAGACCTCGATGCAGTGCTCGTTGGCATCGGCAAAGCCGACTTCTTCGAGAATGCGAAATACGGTCGCATCGATCTGGGCAATCTCGGAATCCGCAAGGGGTTTGTACTGACCACCCGATTCGCCGGGGCGTACCGGCTTGAGATCTTCGGCGAGGGCCGCTTTGCGTAATGCTATTTTCGCTTCGCGGGCATTGGATCTTCTTGCCATGGTGTTTTTCCTCGATGGCCTGTATTGTCATGAGTCGACTAACCAACACATCATTTTCGAATCAGTTTCTAGTGGATTCAAGCTATTATTTTTTATAGTATGGATTAGTTTTAATAATCCATAACTGCCGACATCATGGGCCGACAATTACCACCACTGAATAGCCTCAAATGTTTCGAGGCGGCTGGGCGTCTGTTGAGCTTTACCGACGCGGCCAGGGAGCTCAATGTCACCCAGGCGGCGATAAGCCACCAGATTAAGGTTATCGAAGAATATCTTGGTTTCCCCCTGTTCGCACGCTACCCGAGACGCCTGGCGTTGACGGAACAGGGCAAGGCATTGCTACCCGAGGTTATCGAAGCCTTTGATCGGGTTTCACTGGCGATTGGCGCGCTTGGTAAGGAAGCCCATTCTAATCTGCTGAGTGTCCGCCTGGCGCCATCTTTCGCCGCAAAATGGCTATCACCCCGACTCAAGTACTTCTGGTTGCAGTATCCGGAAATAGACCTTTGCCTGTATCATGCCCATGCCGCAGTCGATTTCGAACGTGAAGAAATTGATATTGCTGTTACCTACGGTAAAGGCGACTGGTCCGACGTGGTCGCCGATAAATTGCTCAGCCTGGATTTTTTCCCGGTATGTTCGCCTGCATTCATGCATAACGACAAACCGCTAACCAATATCGATAATCTGCGTTACTACAGCCTCCTGCACGACGCTAATTACGAGTGCTGGCGTGACTGGATCAAGCTGGCGGACGTAACCGGTATCGACGCCGACAAGGGAACCATCATCGATGATACCAACGTGCTAATCCAGGCCGCGATTGACGGGCAGGGCATCGCCCTTGGCTCGACCACTTTTGTCGAAGACCACCTCGAGTCAGGCAAGCTGATCAAGCCGTTCGATACCGTGCTGGTAAATGAATTCAGTTACTACGTGGTTTGCCCGCAATCACACTTGAAAAACCCCGCGGTACTCGCGTTCAAGGAATGGCTACTCAGCCTGGTTGAATAACCGTATTATGCGCAAACTCAGATTATGCGGAGCAAATCATGTTAAGCCATGATGAGTTGAGACAACGCAATCGCAAGCTACGTGCACAACTGGAAGCCAGCCAGCTCGAAGCTGCCGCAGACGCGCTGGCTGAACGCATCCTGTCGCTGGACGAGTATCGCCAGGCGCAGCGAGTCGCTGCTTACTTCGCGGTCAACGGCGAGATTGGATTAAATCCTTTGATCGATCATGCGTTGGCCCAGGGCAAAAAAGTCTACCTGCCAAACCTGGATCAGCAGGCACTGCGATTTTCACCTTATTTCCATTCGCAGAAAATGCGTACCAACAAATTTCGTTTGCCTGAACCGGATGTCGATGACAGTGAAATGCTCATGCCGGAAGAACTGGACCTGGTGCTTGCGCCATTGGTGGTATTTGACGACGAGCGTAATCGCATTGGCATGGGTGGCGGATTTTATGATCGTAGCTTCGCTTTTCGCAAGCGCCCCGAAAATTTGCAACCAATGTTAATCGGAGTGGCGCATGAGTTGCAGCGGGTTGAGCGGATTGTTCCGCAAGACTGGGATGTGCGGCTCGACATGATCGTTACTGATCAGGCGGTATATTCATAATCCAGTTCCTTACCGCGCGAGCGCACCACTATCCGGAATAAACTACTGATCGCAGAATCACCAATGTGCAAGGGCTACCTCGGGAGTAAGTCCGCAAAAGTCGCTCCCAAACGGCAGAAAACGCCGTTTGGTCCATCCATGGAATCGCTTGGAGCGCG
>JBATHL010000545.1:0-4441 GCA_049666745.1 Gammaproteobacteria bacterium | reverse complement strand
CGCTAATCAGTAACTATCTTGAGCAGGCCCCGGCGTTGGTCGATGGCGAAGTTGTGCTACTGGAGAATGTACGCTTCAACTCGGGCGAAAAAGCGGATGCTGAAGATCTGTCGAAACAGTATGCGGCGCTATGCGATATTTTCGTCATGGATGCGTTTGGTACCGCCCATCGTGCCCAGTCGTCGACGCATGGTGCAGGCCAGTTTGCCCCGCTGGCCTGTGCGGGTCCTTTACTGGCCGCCGAACTCGATGCCCTCGGCAAGGCACTGAATAAACCGTCCAGTCCAGTCGTCGCAATCGTTGGCGGATCAAAGGTTTCGACCAAGCTGACGGTGCTGGAGTCACTTTCCACAATTGTCGATCAGTTGATTCCCGGTGGCGGTATCGCCAACACTTTTATCGCCGCGGCAGGATTCAATGTCGGCAAATCACTGGTGGAGCTGGATTTGATTCCCGAGGCAAAGCGGTTGATGCAGCAGGCGCAGGCACAGGGCAGGGATATCCCGATTCCAGTCGATGTGGTCTGTGGCAAGGAATTTTCAGCCACTGCCGAGGCCGTGGTAAAACCGGTGGCCGAAGTCGAGGATGATGACATGATCTTTGATATTGGCCCGCAAACCGCAAACCGCTTTGCCGAAATCCTGCAACAGGCTGCAACCATCGTCTGGAATGGCCCGGTCGGTGTTTTCGAGTTCGACCAGTTTGGCGAAGGTACCCGGGTGCTGTCACAGGCGATAGCTGCATCAGCGGCTTTTTCGATTGCCGGTGGCGGTGACACGCTGGCTGCGGTCGACAAGTACGGTATAGCAGATCAGGTTTCATATATTTCCACTGGCGGTGGCGCTTTCCTCGAGTTTCTGGAAGGTAAACAGTTGCCCGCAGTGGCGATGCTGGAAGCGAGGTACGAGGATTATGCACGCGGTAAAGCGTAGAACCAAGATTGTCGCGACCCTGGGTCCCGCAACCGAGTCGGACGAAGCGGTCGATAGCCTGATCAAGGCCGGGGTCGATGTAGTACGGCTCAATTTTTCTCATGGTACTGTCGAGGAACATAAGGCGCGCGCCGAAAAAATAAGGCGTATCGGCCTCGAAAATAATCGCCACCTGGCAATTCTTGCCGATTTACAGGGTCCCAAAATACGACTCGAGAAATTCCGAAATGGCGCGGTTGATCTCGCCATTGGCGAAAAGTTTTGTCTCAATACCGAATGTGCGGATGGCGACGGCGATAATAGCCAGGTCGGCGTGACCTATAAAAAATTGCCGCAAGACGTAACAAGCGGAGATGTCCTGGTGCTCGACGATGGGCGCATCGTGCTACAGGTGGATGCCGTCGACGGTCCCAGGATCAACTGCCGGGTACAGGTTGGTGGTGAGCTTTCCGATAACAAGGGAATTAATCTCAAGGGCGGTGGGCTAACCGCCGAAGTTTTGACCGAAAAGGACAAGGCCGATTTAAAAACCGCAGCACTCATCGATGCCGATTACCTGGCGGTATCTTTCCCCAGAAACGCGGCGGACATGAACCAGGCGCGCAAGCTGCTCGAGGCGGAAGGCTCTAGCGCGGGACTGGTGGCGAAGATCGAGCGTGCCGAGGCACTGGATAATCTCGAGGAAATTATCGCAGCCTCGGAGGCGATCATGATTGCGCGCGGTGATCTTGGCGTGGAGATCGGTGATGCAAAATTACCCGCGATACAAAAAGAAATCATTCGCAAGGCCAGGGAATTGAATTGCGTGACGATTACCGCGACCCAGATGATGGAATCGATGCGCGAAAACCCGATCCCGACCCGCGCCGAGGTATTCGATGTCGCCAACGCGGTACTCGATGGTACCGATGCGGTGATGTTATCGGCGGAAACTGCGACCGGCGCTTTTCCGAGTGAAACCGTGACATCGATGTCGGATATCTGTATCAATGCCGAGCAGCAAAGCCGCGCGATCAAATCCCGGCACCGGCTCGACGATACTTTTAGCCATGTCGATGAAGCCATCGCGATGGCAGCCATGTATACCGCCAATCATTTAAACGTGCGCGCGATTGCAACCCTGACCGAATCCGGGTCGACCTCGTTATGGATGTCACGCATCAGCTCAGGCATTCCGATTTTTGCGCTCTCCCGGCACCAGTCCACTAACCGCAAGGTCAATCTTTATCGTGGTGTTTTCCCGGTATTTTTCCCGACCATACACACCAATCACGCCGAGGCAAATCAGGAGGCGGTTGAATTGATGAAGGCAGATGGCACCATCGAGGATGGTGACCTGGTGATCATCACCAAGGGCGATTTGATGGGAACCGGCGGTGGTACCAATGCGATGAAGATCGTCGAAGTAGGCAATATGCCGGACTTTCTCGCCTAGCAGCTCGTTTAAGTTGTGTTTGTTTGTTTTGATAGCGGGTTGTAATTGAAAATAAGGGTCCGATCCAGATATCGATGAATCCAAACTGTTCGTCGAGGTTGAAAGATTCCCACGGCGGTAGCACTCTGGGTATAAGCTCTAACGAGCGCCGTGCCAGCCGCCAGGTTAGCCCGCTTGATCTGCAGCGAGGCGTTCAATCAAAAGCCACATGCAACACCACGCCGCCAGTTGAGGGATTAAGACGCCAGTTGCGCACGCTGGTTTTTTGGGCGCCGTTAAATTTACTACGGTAGTTGTTCAGGTCGGTCTCGGCACGAGAAGGCTCTGTCCAGATGGCGGCCTCACTGAACGCGATGCCGAGAACAGTCGATTTGCGACCCAATCCCGACTTCCGGTACATACCATTAAACGCTTCATGTAAGCTAAAGGAGTCGGTGACAAATACAATGTTTATCAGTTGTCGGCGCCCCCTTTATTGCCCTAAGATGCTTTTTTCTATGATGTTGCTCTATGTCCATCGCCAAAAAACTTAGTGTCTTTCTTAGTTTGGTATTTTTCTTCCTTCTCCCTGAAGTGAGTTACAGCCAAGAACCCGAAACAATTGAGATTATCTCGGTAGGGATTCGGGCAGGGCATAACTTAGGAGGGATTCCTCCCGAGGAAAAATATGACTTTTATCAATATGATGTCTTCGGGATTTTCGGATTTCCAGGGGGTTGGGAATGGCCGAAGGGATGGGAAGGACGGTACCTATGGTTTGCTTCTGCCGGCGTGTTGCGCGGGGCCGGAGATAACGGATTTATCGCCACTACTGGTCCGGGTGTCACGTTAATGAAGCGGGACTGGAATGTGAGCCTGGAATTTGGGACCGGTGTGGTTTTTGTCAGTAAGCAGCATTATGGCGGACAAGATCTTGGAGGGCACGTTCAGATCCTTGGTCAAGGCGGGATTTTTTATCATTTTCCAGGAAATATCGTGGGCGGGTGGCGGTTTCAACACTTTTCCGATGCCGAAATTTATGGCTCTAATAACCGTGGGGTTGATTTACACTTTTTTGAACTCAGTTACCGATTCTGAACCTGTAAGTCGTCAAACCAATCTGGGCAGATAGCCGCCTGATTTAAGAGATAGTTCAGCTCCTCAGGCTTAGGTTATTGCAGTTATCGTAATGCACCTTTCGGCGCATGGCCTTGGTGTTTAATTAATAGATTCCCTCTTCTTCTAACCTCGCCCGTAGTACACATCAACGGGCGACCGCTTCTGGCCGAAAATTGCCTCCTGGCCCTGTGTATTGAGCGTCTCCTTTGGAGAAATCGCCTGGTTATTCAAGAAAAATTTCTCTAATTTTCGAATTTGCCGTAGTCATTCGCAATAAATTTTCCAGAGCAGACCCTCAGAAATCATTGGCCAGCGCGATCTTCTCTCCCGTCTGACACGCGAGATACCTTGCCGAGATCAGTAGTAGACACCACCGAGATCTTTTTGTCATGATGGCCTTTCGGCTATAGTAGTTGCGATTCGCCAAATGAAGACAACGATCTTATCACTGTCGCTCTATACCCGGCTCAACAGGAAACGCACCTGGCTCATGAACAACGATGGATGATCTTCTCTGGATAGCCCCGGCACTGATCGCCGGTATTGCGGCAGCGCGCTTCGGACTGCCGCCCATGGTGGGTTACCTGCTGTGTGGCTTCGTGCTGAATTTGTCAGGCGTGTATGATCACGAACGGCTGACCACGATCGGCAATCTTGGCGTCACGCTGTTGCTGTTCACCATCGGTTTAAAGCTCGATCTACGCTCGCTGTTGCGCCCGGTGATCTGGGCCGGGACGACATTGCACACGGCGATCGTTGTCGCCGTACTCGGTACTCTGCTGTACTGGATGAGCCTGGCCGGCATCCAGGCGTTCGCCGGCCTCGATATCGGCAAGGCCATGCTGATTGGTTTCGCGCTGAGTTTTTCCAGCACCGTGTTTGCGGTCAAAACCCTGGAAGACAAGGGCGAGTACAAGTCCAGGTACGGTCAGACAGCCATCGGCGTGCTGATCATGCAGGACATCTTCGCGGTTGT
>JBATHL010000544.1:0-1968 GCA_049666745.1 Gammaproteobacteria bacterium | reverse complement strand
GGTACTGGGAGTGTGTCATTTCCCAACTTTTCACCGGGCGATGGATTCAGCCCAGCATATCGTCAAACTCGATCCGAGTGCGGTCGAACTGGTCGATCGCACCATGATTGATTTATCGCGTGAAATTCCAATGTTTCGTGCTACGGTCGATCGTTTCGTTCAGGGCGAACCGGATGCACTGCTGCTGGTAGAGTTTGCCGGTGATGATCGTAACGAGCAATTGAGCAAGCTTCGACAACTGGTGGAACTGATGACTGATCTCGGCTTTCCCAATGCGGTAGTCGAGGTGCTCGATGCCGGATTCCAGGCCGCGGTATGGGAAGTACGCAAATCCGGACTCAATATCATGATGTCGATGAAGGGCGATGGCAAACCGGTGTCCTTCATCGAAGACTGTGCGGTACAACTGGAGGATCTTGCCGAGTACACCGACCGGCTGACGCGGGTGTTTGAAAAATACGGTACCACCGGCACCTGGTACGCCCACGCCTCGGTGGGCTGTCTGCATGTGCGCCCGATCCTCAATATGAAGGATCCGGGTGGTGCGCAAAAAATGCGCGCCATCATGGAGGAAACGCTGGATATTGTGCAGGAGTACAAGGGTTCCCATTCCGGTGAGCATGGTGACGGCCTGGCGCGTTCAGAGTTTCACGAGCGTATGTTCGGCACAAGAATGCTACGCGCTTTCGAAGAAGTTAAACATAGTTTCGATCCTGCAGGGTTGTTCAACCCGGGCAAGATTGTGCACGCGCAATCCATGGATGATCGCAGGCTGTTCCGATATGGCCCCGATTATCAGTTAACACCGCTACAAACAGCGCTGGACTGGTCGGAATGGGGCGGGTTTGGCGCCGCCGTCGAGATGTGCAACAACAACGGCGCCTGCCGCAAGGCGGATGTCGGCGTGATGTGTCCTTCCTATCGTGTCACCCGGGATGAACAGCATTTGACCCGCGGTCGAGCGAACACACTGCGCCTGGCGATCAGTGGTCAGCTGGGTACCGATGCGCTGGTTTCCGCGGCGATGTATGACACCATGGACCTGTGTATCGGTTGTAAAGGTTGCCGGCGCGAGTGCCCCACCGGGGTTGACATGGCGAAGATGAAAGTAGAATTCCTGTATCACTACCGCAAGCGTCATCGCCTGCCGCTGAAGGACCGACTGATTGCCTATTTACCGCGTTACGCACCAGTTGCCGCGCGTTTGAGTTATATCCTGAATCTACGCGATGCGGTCCCCGGACTGGCCTGGCTGAGCGAAAAACTCCTCGGCCTGAGCGCACAGCGCAACCTGCCGCGGTGGCGCTCGGATTACTTTGTCGACCGCCGAGAAGCGGTTGGCAAGACGCAGAAGAATGGTCGCGAAGTGGTGTTACTGGTCGACACTTTCGAGCGCTACTTTGATCCTGAAAATGCCCGCGCTGCACAGGCCGTGCTCGAGGCAGCGGGTTACCAGGTACAGCTGCCGCAACCACCCGACAGGAAGCACCCCCTGTGTAGCGGCCGTACTTTCCTCGCGGTGGGCCTGGTAGAAGAGGCGCGAGCTGAAGCCCGACGCATGCTCACGGCGCTCAAGCCTTATGTTGCGCGTGGTGTTCCGGTGATCGGCCTGGAACCCTCCTGCCTGCTAACCCTGCGTGATGAATTTAAAAGCATGATACCCGGTGAGGAAAGCAACGCGCTGGCCGAATCCGCCTTGTTGCTGGAAGAATTTCTCGCACAGCAACACCAGGCAGGGACACTGTCGCTTAAATTAAAGCCCTTGTCAGCCAGGCATGCACTCGTGCACGGGCATTGCCATCAAAAGGCCTTTGGCACGATGACTGCGATGCAACAGACTTTAGCGCTCATACCGGAGCTCGAGGTTGAAGTGATCGATTCTGGTTGTTGCGGTATGGCAGGCGCTTTTGGTTTTGAGGCCAGTCATTACGACGTATCCATGAAAATGGCGGAACTGAGTTTACTGCC
>JBATHL010000543.1:0-8681 GCA_049666745.1 Gammaproteobacteria bacterium | reverse complement strand
ATCCACCCCTCGAAAGGCCTTGTAACCGTCGAATACCGTCTGTCCATAGTGCAACATGGCAACCCCGGGTTCCAGGGCAAGCGCCTGGTAGGGTTCGATCCGGGGATTCTTCCATGCGCCGTCCGCGTATTCCATGTCGAACATATGGTCGGCAAAAATGCTGCCGAAACCGAGATTGTCAAAATCGACCTGGACAAGGCGGCTTTGCTCCACGGGCGTAACGGGAAATTTCGATAACTGCATGGGTCCGGACCTTTTGCTAGTGACTAGCGGGATGATACGACAGGATTCACTGCAATTGCGAGATCCGGGAACAATAGGTCCTGATTCTCAGCTCTTGCTGCCCGCCCTTCAGGTTGCCGCTCCGAGGCGTCGGCGCAGCGCACGTAAGCGGCTGAAAAATTCATCTCGATCGACATGACATTGCCTGATGTGCCGGTTTCCTTTAAACGCGGCGCGGGCGTGCAATACCCGGTGATTGTCCAGTACTGCTGCCTGCCCGGATTCCAGCCGATATTTCACACAGGCCTCCGGGGCATACACCAGTGCGAGCATTTGCTGCAATGCGCGATAAACCGGTTCGGTCAGGTTTTCCTCGGTATCCAGAGGTGCCATGGTACGTTCATTGATGTGAACCGCCACGATATCACCATGCTGGTTCAGCTCGATGACGCGCCACTTTGCCGATAGCGCCACGTCGTCCACGTCATCGACCAGGAACCTGCGATGAGGAATCGGGACCTGGCACAGCAGGTCAAACAATTCCCTGTTGTGGGCGCGCAGGCTTTCGGCAGCCTTGAAACCATCGACCAGGATCGACGCACCGCCGCCGCAATCACTGGCGCGGAGACAGTGCATCATGAACAGGCCAGGTATGGGGTCGCGGAACAATTCATCGTTGTGGGGCCTGATGGCATGTGCAGTTTGTGCCAGGATGCGTTGTTGCGGTGTGGAAATCAGATCGAATATGCGCCCGTAATGCGTTTGTCGAATAAATCCGAATACCGCTGCCAGCTGTTCTATCTGCTCCTCTTCGACGGGGACGTCGTTAATAATCGCGAAACCATAGTCGGCTATACGTTGAAACATCTGTAGACGAATCGATGCGTCGCTGGCGAGCTGGTGGTAATCCCATTCTGGAATCTTGTCGTTAAGACCTGAATCCCATAATACCGGCCGCGGTCGCTGCTCGGCGATCGAATCGCTCGAATAGCAATGCGCGCGCAGCCAGGCTGGTGAATAACGGGTTATATGACCATCCCCGCTCCACCTGATGCGCAGCGTCCCGGAATCCTCGACAGAAACCTCGTCGGGGCTAATGTCGGGGTCTATGCTACCCAGTTCCAGGTATCGATGCCCGCCGCTGCGGTCACCGCATTCGGCACAGGTGCAATTGTCGCGTAGCCAGATATGGTGAAACTTGCTGCAATGTCCGTCTTTCCAGGTGACGACTATATAGCGTTGCTGCCGGTCTATATTCTCAATCGAGAGTCGCTGCTCGGTCGGCGCATCGGGTAAGCGGGAGTGGTTCAACTATGGATTTCGGGTTATCGACAGACGCATAGCAGTCTATCCAAAAAGCGAATTACTGTCTCGTGTTGTGTATGGTCGCGCCAATCCCCGGCAGTCAATCCAGGATTTGAGCTTCTCGGTGACGAGCGATTTCGATTTTTCGATGCCGAAGGTGATTATTTCCTCGGCGAGCAGACTGAACAGGCCGGTAAGACTTGTAATCCGGTAGCGCACCCCGTTTGGTTAACACGATTTGCCAGAGTTGACCCTGGCCGGACCTGAACAAACCCGCACAGGAATGCAGGTAATATCGCCACATGCGATAAAATCGTTGTCCATACTTCTCACTTAATTCGGGCCAGCTTCGATCAAAGTTATGCCACCAGGTCATAATTGTCCTGTCGTAGTCGGGACCAAAATCATGCCAGTCTCGAATCACCAGATTCGGTTCGATCGACGATGTAATACGACTGGCTGAAGGAAGTTGTCCATTAGGGAAGATATATTCATTAATCCATGGATCGGTAGTGTCATGAGTGCGGTAGGATCCGATGGTATGCAACAACATCAAACCGTCGTCGGTTAATAAATTATGGATGGTATCGAAGTAGGTCCTGTAATTTAATCTGCCGACATGTTCGAACATGCCGACCGAGGCGATTTTCTCGAATTTACCCGTCAACGACCGGTAGTCACAAAACAGTATTTCTACATCAAGGTGTTTACAATTTTCCCGGGCCAGCTTTTGCTGTTCCCTGGATATGGTTACTCCAGTTACCCTGACGCCATATTCTTCGGCCGCATATCTAGCTAGCGACCCCCAGCCGCAACCTACGTCGAGCAAATGATCACCGGGTTTCAGGTTCAGTTTGCGGCAGATAAGATCCAGTTTGTCAATCTGAGCCTGTTCGAGCGAATCGGCATGTTGCCAGTAACCACAGCTGTAATTCATCAACGGGTCGAGCATTCGGGTATATAAGTCGTTGCCGAGATCATAGTGTTTTTCACCGACCTGGTAAGCTCGATTGGCCGTTTGAAGATTGACTAATTTGTGCGTAATTCGATTGCCAAGACTTGCCATAATCAGGCGAAATTTTGCTAAACCGCTGAATTTCAAATTAAGGTTATGGCGTTGAAACTTGGTGAAACATTCGTCCAGTTCGTCGCAGTCCCAATATCCCTCCATATAGGCCTCACCTAATCCGAGGGTGCCTTTGGTCAAGGTATATTCGTAAACGCCGGGATTGTGGACTTTGATGTCCCACGGGCGATCGCCGTTGAGACGGATGTCAGCCGATTCAACCAGGTCGACTAAAACCTGGGGTGGCCGGGTGCCAGGCGAAATTATTGTCATAGTCGTATTTCCGTAACTATTCGACAGTAATCCGACCATTATAAGTACACATTTGGGTTTTGTTCAATACCTGCCGAACAATTGAAACCGGGAGCTTGATGTCTACTAAAAGGGAGCTCAGCCTGAAAAATAATGGGGCTGAATACCCCTCGGGACGCTTCGGATGCCGGCTGATTGACTAAAGATTAAACGGATTTTCGATCGACTGGCTCGGCTGTGTAAACCAGCGCGGGCCATCATCGGCGATGTAGGCATGGTCTTCCAGGCGCACGCCAAACTCGCCATAGCTGCAAATCATCGGTTCGATGGAAAAACACATTCCCGGCGTGAGTGGCAAATCGTTGCCCTTGACGATGTACGGATGTTCATGCACATCGAGGCCGACGCCATGCCCGGTACGATGCGGTAACCCGGGGACTTTATAGCCGGGACCCAGTCCGGCCGCTGTTATGACTTCGCGCGCGGCGAGATCGGGTGCCGAGCAGGGCGCGCCGATTTGTGCCGCGGAGAACGCAGCGAGTTGGGCTGCCTGTTCCAGCTCCCAGATCTCGCGCTGACGCGCACTGGGTTCGCCGAAAACATAGCTGCGGGTGATGTCGGAATTGTAGCCATGCAGGGTCGCGCCGGTATCGATCAGTACCATGTCATTCTCTGCCAGGGTTTGCGGGTAAGGCACGCCATGCGGATAGGCGGTTGGCTCGCCGAACAACACGATCTTGAAGGTGGAGCGCCCATCCATTCCGCAGGCGACATGGGCCGCGTCGAGAAACGCCTGTACTTCGCGGGTGTCGATGCCGGCTTGGAGAATCCGTCCTGCCAGCTGATGAATGCGCAGGGTGATGGCCTTGGCCTGCGTCAGTAGCGCCAGTTCACTGGCTGACTTGATCCGGCGGCATTGCGCGATCAGCTCCTCAGCATTGACTATCGACAGTTGCGAGTTTGCGCCTTGCAGACGGCTGGCGGTGAAAAAGGGCGTCTGATGATCGATGGCGAGCGTGCAAGTCGGTTTGCCAGCGCATTTCAGGACATTGTTGGCGACCAGCTCGGTCGGATCCTCGTGTTCCTCCCATAAGGCAAAGTCGCCCTCGACCACCATCTCGGCGCGTGTTTTTTGCTCTTCGAAAGTCGGACAGACATAAATCAACTCACCGCCGACCGACACGATCGCGCCATGCAGGCGTTCACTCGCATAGCATTGCATACCGGTGAAATAGCGCAGGCTGGTCGTGGCATCGAGGTAGAGTGCATCGATGCCCGCCTGCCGCATCAACCCGCGCGCTTTCTGCAGCCGATCCTCATACTCGTCGAGGCCGATCGGAACCGCCTGCTCACGCATCGAAACGAGCGCTGCGAGTTCCTGTTCAGCCGTAGAACCACCGACACCGTTAGTCATTTGTCACGCTCCTGTAATCTACACCGTCAGGGATATGTGACCGCTGCTCGAACAAGGCCGGGCAAACGGTTAGCAAATAAATCAAAACCGATACCTTACTCTTGTATAATTTCGCTGTCGCCAGTAATTCGTCGGAGTCGAACGCTGATGAGAGTAATCGTTATTTCCGTAATTGCCGGGTGCCTGCTGTTCACCGGTGTCCGGGCCGACCACGAGCCTGATCATCGCTACAACATTCGGGGTTATGTGCTCGATGCCCGGCAGCAGGGGATCGATAATATAACCGTTCAGGCGTTCGCGGATGGCGAGTCACTCGGCAGTGGCAAGACCAATGCCGATGGTTACTACTCGATGCATTTGCACCTGCACAATGAGGATTACCGTCGTGTCATCAAGCTTCGCGCCGGGCCGCACGAGGCCGAGCTGCGGGTTACTTTTGACCCGGAGGATACTACCTCGGCACGAATCCACGAGGCGAATTTCGTCGATGGCCAGTTTGTCGAAGGTTCCCTGGGCTTCTCTCAAATCCTCTCCTGGATCTATCCCGTTGGGGGACTGGTGGTGATCATGACGATTCTGATTTTTCTCGAAAAGCGGCGCAAAAAGAAAATCAGGCTGGCGAAGTTCGGCGCCTCTGCAAAGCCTCATCCATCGGGACACAAGGCGAAGAAGGCGCGACGCAAGAAGCACTAAGTGGTGCCGATGACGTTTAGTGACCAGATATCAAGATTCGTCTGATCGAAATTCTTGTTTTACCTGATGAATGGCAAAGCGGCTATGGTTACAGCCTGCGACCTGTTTTTAATCGAAACCGTTAGCCCGTCCGCAGTGTCGGCGATATCGTTGCTGATAATACCGATGGCGATGTTTTTCCCCAGTCGGGACGAATAAGCCATTTCACCGATCGAACCAACCTCGACGCCATTCAGCAGGATCGGCACTGGGTGCTCGCTGCCAGCGACGGGATCACCCTGAACAAAAAATCCGCTGAGACGACGTTTGACGCCGTCGGCCCTGATCTTGAGCAACGCCTGTTTGCCGATGAAATCATGCGGGCCGTCGAGGTTTACCAGTTTGCCCAGCCCGACTTCGAACGGGTTGGCCGGATGTGTCTGCGCGCGCGCATCGGCACCGTAGGACAGGAGCCCGCTTTCCAGGCGTTCGACGTCATTGGGTGCGCCCGGGCCGATTCCATAGGGTGCTCCGGCCGCCCTGACGAGGTCCCATAATTCATTGCCATAGGTGGCATCGCGCAGGTAGAGTTCGAATCCCCCCTGTTTGGACCAGCCGGAGCGCGCCAGCACCAGCGGAATGTCATGCAGGCTGGTTTCACGGAACCAGAAATACTTCAGCTCATGTATCCAGTCGCCGAACAACTGCGCGATCAGCGCCGCGGCTTTTGGCCCCTGCACCGCCAGCGGCGAAACGTCGGGTTCGGAAACTCGTACCTCGAGACCGCGTTCGGCGGCGATCGCACTGGTCCAGAGCTCGATGTCGCTATCGGCGATCGACAACCAGAATTGTTCCGCGGACAGTTTCAACAACACCGGATCGTTGATCAGGATGCCGTCATGATTGCAAATCGGTACGTATCGACCCTGTCCGATCGCGGTATCTGAAATATCGCGTGCACAAATATATTGCGCCAGCTGCGCGGCATCGGGACCCAGCAGCTCGACCTGGCGCTGGGCGCCGACATCCCACATGGCCACGCCATTGAGCAGGCGTTCGTATTCCCCCTGCGGGTCGCCAAAATACGCCGGCAGGTACATGTGGTTGTAAACCGAAAAAGATTGCACCCCGTCGGCCACGGTGGCGTCGAAGTAGGGGGATTTGCGAATGTTAGAGCCGATACCCAGTGAAAATGACATTTCAGTTCCCGTGTTCATAAAGCACAGGCCACGTATGTCGCTATCCGGCGATGCCTTTATTGTGCGACCACAGCCTGTTGCAGGTTCGATGGATAAACTACTTTCCGGGCATGTTAAAGAAGGCGAATTTATGTTCAAGCGATTAATTCCGGGTCGTTGACCATCACTTAATGCGAGCACCTCCGCTATAATCCAGTTTTCTGTTTGAGATAGTTGTTCCGTGCTACAAATCTCGCGCAATGTCGCCATTCCTGATGAAGAAATCGAACTGTCTGCCATCCGCGCGCAGGGAGCCGGCGGGCAGAATGTCAACAAGGTATCGTCGGCGATTCATTTGCGCTTTGATATCAGGGCGTCGTCGCTACCCGATGCGTACAGGCAGCGCCTGCTCGAACTGCGTGATCGGCGCATCAGCAAAGAGGGCGTGATTATTATCAAGGCCCAGCAGTATCGTACCCAGGAAAAGAACCGGCAGGCCGCGCTCGATCGATTACAGGAATTGATTAAAACGGTTAGCGTGGTGCCAAAAGCCAGAAAACCGACCAGGCCGACCAAAAACTCGCAAAAAAGACGCATGGATAGCAAAACCCAGCGCGGCAAGACCAAGCAGCTGCGTGGCAGGGTTGATGAGCAGTAGTATGACTTTGCCTGACGCGGGTTAAAGCAGCGACGTCAGTTTTCAGGTTAAATGCTTTTGAATAGCGCCAAAGGCAGCGAGGCTGTCCCGGAAGAAATCAATGATTTTGTAGTCGGGCCAGGTCGATAGTTTGACGATGGTTAATTCGGTCGCGCGGTTGATGTAAATCATCTGTCCGAACACGCCGCGTGCCATGAAATCGCCTTCACTGATATTGTTAACCCACCAGAAATTGCTGTAAGCACCGTTGGCACAGGTGTCGGTGTAGGGTGACCCGTAAACGCTGCGATCGCCAAGTGCGCAGTCGTCAACCCAACTTGCCGGTACAACCTGTGAGTTTCCCGCCTTGCCGCTGTTTTGCATCATTAAACCAAAGCGAGCATAGTCGCGCAGGCTGGCGTTGAAGCCGCCGTTGGCGAGCGCGGTGGCGGCCCGGTCCACGGTAAAAAAAGCATTGTGTTCGGCGCCGATTTTTTTCCAGATCAGTTCGCTCATCAATTCGGCGAGCGACTTGTTGGCCGCGCGTTCGAGCGCCCAGGCGACAACATCGGTCTCTACCGATTTATATTCAAAAATTTTGCCGTGATCCCTGATTTTCGGCAGCGTTAGAATTATGTCGCGAATCGTCGGTTGCGATTCGTCATCGGGAACCGGGCGCCAGCCCGAGGCGATATCGATGCGCGTCATGTCGGAACCAGGTACGTTGTAATCTTCAGCGAAGCGCACGCCACTGGTCATGTTCAGGGCATGCACCAGCTTCGCATCCCGGTAGCCACAGCGTTTCAGTTCGGGTATGTATTTTACAATTGGCGCGTCCGGATCGATCAGTCCCTGCTCATGCAAAATGCCGCTCAGGCTGCCGACCAGCGACTTGGCAACGGACTGCGACAAATGCGCTGTGTCCGCTTGCATGTTGTTGAAGTATTTTTCGGTAATAATATTGCCCTTGTGCAACACCAGGAAACCATCGGTGTAAGAGCTATCAAGAAACCCGGCTATGGTTTTCTCTTTACCCCCGTGATCGAGAAATGTAACCGATGACAGATCCTGCAACCTGCTGGGCAGGATTTGAATGCTGCTGTAATCCGCCTTGACATCCACGGTCGGGAACAGGTTGCGGATATTCATGAATGACCAGCGATTAAATGGTGCCAGGTCCCAGTTGCTCAAATCGGGACGCTTTTCGGGTGGCGGCGGGAAGCCGCGCATAATCCCGAGCTCCAGGGCCGTTCTCGGTTTGAGTGTGGATTTATCCATGGTTAAAATTCAACAGGGCTCGAAAAACGGGGTGGGAGCAAACTGCGCCCCCACCCAGTACCGAGGAACCTACTTGTTGAGATTTGTCCAGATCTTGGCGTAAAGATCCGTTACTTCTTGCGAGCATGGTGGTACGAACTCGGGCGCAGGTGCGCCCGCAGGCATGACGATTTCCGGTGCGGAAACCAGGTCTGCGTTCATCATCGACTCGCTGCCCATGATGCCGTTTGCGTAGTTGGCAAAGTTGGAAGTCAGTGCCGCGGCTTCCGGGGTCATCATGAAGTTCATGAACAGTTTCGCGTTTTCCAGATTCGGCGCGCCCTTGAGTACCGCGACGTTATCCATCCAGCCGGTGAAACCTTCTTTCGGGTACGAATAAACCAGTTCAGGACGGTCCTTGCGCGCGCGCTTGGCGGCGCCGTTCCAGCTCTGTGACAGGTCGACGTCCTTTGAGGTCAGTTTCTCGATTACCGAGTAGTCCATGGTGCGCCAGTCCGCTTTTGCCTTGATCAACATGGTGTTGAGTTCTTTCAGCTGGGCTTTATCGGAGTTGCAGCGCGGGTAGTTCAGGTAGCGCAGGCCGGCGTTGATGACGTCGTTCATGTCTTTCAGCATGTTGATGCGACCTTTCAGTTCGGCAGGTGGATCGAACAACAG
>JBATHL010000542.1:0-4625 GCA_049666745.1 Gammaproteobacteria bacterium | reverse complement strand
GTGATGGTCAGTATGAAGATCTCGAAGGCCCCGCGCATCGAATATTGATGGACGAAGATCGGATTGTCGACAGGCAAAAAAATAGCCAGCGGGGAGATGCTGGCTAAATACTCTAATTGTATTTAAGAGTAGGAGTCACAGTAAATATATGCTGGTTGTGCCTGGCGGTAATTGACTTAGATCAACTAGATTAATTTAGCAGCTAAATAGTTCTGCAAAATATCCCGGTATCTTTCTAATTCCGCTGGTAGCTGTCAAAGACCATGCAGATATTGCGCACCAGCAGGCGGCCGGTTTCTCCAACAACTATCTCATCGTCGCTCAGTTCGACCAGGCCATCCTCTTCCATGTCATGCAGTTGCAGTAGTTCCTTTTCGAAGTACTGCGCAAAATCGATGCCCCATCTTTTCGCAACCCCGTGCAAATCAAGCCTGAAATGGCAGGACAGTTGCTGGATGATTTCCTGTCGCAACAAGTCATCCCGTTCACTATGAAAGCCCCTTACTACCGGTAGACGTTGATTACCGAGAATGTCGTGATAAGCACCCAGGTCAGTTGTGTTCTGACTGAAATTGTCACTAACATTGCTGATCGCAGAGATACCGAAACCTACTGAATCGCATTGTGGGTGCGCAGAATACCCCTGAAAGTTGCGCTGCAGATTGCCTTCACGTCGGGCAACTGCGAGCACGTCGTCAGGCCTGGCAAAATAATCCATGCCGATATATTCGTATCCGGCGGCGCATAATTTATCGATAGCGCTATGCAAAATGGCCAGCTTTTCACTTGAGTCAGGCAAGTCATCAGCCTTGATTTGCCGCTGCTGTGGAAACCTGTGCGGCAGATGCGCGTAGTTATGAATTGTGATGCGCTCAGGATCGAGATTAATGACTACAGTGAGAGTCCTGGTAAAACTCTCCAGGGTTTGATGCGGCAAGCCGTATATCAAATCGACATTGATCGAACGAAAGCCGACACGGCGCGCATCATTGATAACCATGGATGTCGTTTTCAGGCTGTGGATGCGATTAACCGCTCGCTGCACCTGCTCGTCAAAATCCTGTACGCCGATGCTGATGCGGTTGAAGCCAAGATTGCGCAGGTGGGCGGCGCCGTCTTTTACCATGACGCGGGGGTCGATTTCGATTGAATAGTCACTACCACTGCTATGTTCGAGTTTGAAATGCCGCGCAATTTGTTCCATCAACTGTTGCGATTGCCGATGACTCAGAAAACCAGGTGTTCCCCCGCCCCAATGCAACTCGCGCACTTCACGATCCTTGTCAAACAGGCTCGCCTGTATTTCGATTTCACGATATAGATCCTGCAGGTAAGGTTCGGTGCGCTCCTTGTCACTGGTGATGACCTTGTTACAGGCGCAGTAGTAGCAGATTGAACTGCAAAACGGTATATGGAAATAAAGTGATAAAGGTTTAGGAATCGGCTCCTCGTTGCTAAGCCTGGCCCAGTCTCGATAGTCGGATTCCGAGATTTGATCGTGGAATTCTGTTGCCGGTGGATAAGAGCTGTAACGTGGACCTGGCTTGTCGTAGCGATTGATCAGGTCATCTTGAATTAGGGGTGGTCTGCGCATTGCATATCAAGCAACAAATTATTGCACCTAGATTACCGCCCCGGAGACAACTTGTATTGACTTGGGTCAACTCTCGGAAACTGAACAGGCGGCGATCGACTCGGTTGTCAAAACGGCAAAATATTGCAACACCGGATCCCAGTAGGGTGATAACACACCACCGTCGAATCCCTCCGATGCGCGACCCTTTTGCATGCGTTCGATAATACCGATGTCCTCGTGGTTGAGATCGTGCCAGTTCTGCGTCACATGGTTTCGTGCTGCGCTGTACTTTTCGGCGCTGGCGCCGTCTCCGACGAAATACAGCGCTATGGTTTCACGGCATTTCGCAGGGCCCTGCGGCCAGGCGACAAATACGTCTACCTGGTCGGGAAATATCTCGAAGCCGAAGTTGGGGAATAGCACAAACCAGTCGCCACGGTTATGTTTTTCGCTGGGCAGGTTCGGAAACCAGGGCAACTCCCCGCCACGCGCCGGGTCGGTTTGTTGAAACTGGTAACCGCAGCTGAGCACTTTATGGTTATAAGTCGGTGCCTCGCGTTCCTCCATGCCAACAAAACTGTTCAGCCACGGGTGGCAGGAAAATACATGATAGGGCTCGATGAAATTTTCGATCGCCAGCTTCCAGTTGGCATCGATTTCGAATTCCAGCGATTCACAAAAGCGCAGCGCGCTGAAGTCGTAAGCATCGATAACGTTGGCAATCGGCTCGATGCAGCTCGCAAATGACTCGGCCTCACCGCTGATATCGACAAAGATCCAGTCGTGCCAGGTAACGCATCGAATCTCTGCCAGGTCGGCGCGATGGCAATCGGACTGGTTGACGTCGTGCTGATCGCCACCGTGAAAATGAGGTCGTGCGATGAGTTTTCCAGACAGACTGTAACTCCAGGAATGGTTCGGACAGATAAATTTTTTGCTGTTACGGCACTCGTTTACCAGCCTGGCACCGCGGTGACGACAGACGTTGTGAAATCCGCGGATAACACCGTCTTCTGCCTTCACCAGTACGATGGGTTGCCCGGCGATCGTAACCGGTTGCATGTCGCCAGGGTCGACGAACTGGTGGCGGAAGCCGGCGAATACCCAGTTGTTACGAAAAACGGTTTGTTGCTCCAGCTGGTAAAAGTCGGCGCAGGTGTAGGCCAGATTGGGCAATCCGGAACCCTCGGCGACCGGTTTGTCGAGACGTCCATCGCGTACCTGTTGCAGAAAATCGGCCTGTACCTGTCGCTGGGTTGCGCTGAGTCGGGGCATTTAGGTGAAAATTTGAATCGATGATTTTGCGAAAATGAAAATTTAATGATATTTTTTCATTTTATCAAGTCATTTCAGCGTCAGATAACTGGTATGTACGAGCAATTACTGCAACCCTTCGACCTCGGACCAACCCGGGTACGCAACCGGATTTTTAATCCACCGCACGGTACCACGCTGGGCCATCATGGTGTGGTCAGTGAAGATTTGATCGCCTACCACCTGGCGCGCGCGCGTGGCGGTGTCGGTTTGATCATCATGGAAAGTATGACCGTACACCCAAGCTACGGTTTCGAAGATGCGTTTCTCTATGCCGGCAGCGATCGCATCGTTGAGGGACTGAACCAGCTTGGACAGCGATGCCGTAGTGAGGGGACCCCGGTCTTCGGCCAGTTGTTCCATGCCGGTCGAGGCGTCAGGCTGAGTCATGACGGCTCACGGCCGCTCAGTTACTCGGCATCCGATGTACCCGATGAACGATATCGCGTGGTGCCGGTACCGATGCCCAACGAAATGGTCTGGGAGTTGATCGAAAGCTTTGTGGACGCTGCCGGGCGATTAGCCGATGCCGATCTCGACGGGGTCGAGATCCTGGCCAGTATGGGATATCTGATCGCACAGTTTCTGAATCCTGAAACCAATCGTCGCGAAGATGAATTCGGTGGCAACCTGGAAAATCGCATGCGCTTCCTGCGCGAAATAATCAGCCGTAGTCGAGCACGAATTGGTGCTGATAAAACCCTGGGCGTGCGCGTAACCCTGGATGAAAAAACTGGCAAAGGGTTTCCGGCAGCCGAGATGATCGAGATTTGCCAGACGCTCGATAGCGACGAGCAGGTCGATTATTTCAGTGTGATTGCCGGCTCGTCATCGGCGCCCGATGGCTGGATTCACGTGTTTCCACCGATGGCGATTGCGCCTGGTTTTGTCGCTGACGATGCGGCGCGACTGAAACAGGCAGTTAGCAAACCGGTGCTGGTTGCCGGTCGCATCAATCAACCGCAATTGGCCGATGAAGTTATCAGCCAGGGTAAGGCCGATATGGTGGGGCTGGCACGGGCGCTGATCGCCGATGCGGAATTTGTTAATAAAATGGCTAGCGGGCGAGCCGACGATATTCGTGCCTGCGTCGGTTGTAACCAGGCTTGTGTCGGGCATCGACTGGCGCATTTTCCGGTGTCCTGCATTCAGAACCCGGTGAGCGGTCGCGAACACAGTATCGGTAAGATGCAGACCGTCACACAAGCCAGGAAAGTACTCGTTATCGGTGGCGGCCCGGCCGGAATGAAAGCTGCAGTGGTCGCAGCCGAGCGCGGTCACCGGGTAGAGCTACATGAGAAAGACTTCCGTCTCGGCGGCCAGGTAAATCTGGCCGAGGCGTTACCCGGGCGCGCCGAGTTCGGTGGTGTCACGACCAACCTGCAACGCGAGCTGGAGCAGGCCGGGGTTACGATCCGCTGCAACTCACTACTCGATGCTGCCAGCCTGCGCGGCTTAGATCCCGACCACGTGGTGATCGCAACCGGTGCCAATACGCGTCTGCCCGAAGTCGAGGTCGAGGGCGTTGAAATCGTCGATGCCTGGTCGGTTATTCGGGGCGAGACCCAACCGGGCAGGAATGTCGTGATAGCGGACTGGTCCTGCGACTGGGCGGGACTCGGTGTAGCGGAAAAACTGGCCCGTGATGGGCATTACGTACGCCTGTTATCGGGCGGCAGTGTTGCCGGCGAGTCTATCCAGGCCATCGTGCGCGACCAGTGGATCGGCGTGTTAC
>JBATHL010000541.1:0-4402 GCA_049666745.1 Gammaproteobacteria bacterium | reverse complement strand
CTTGAGGCTATTCGGGTGCGCTAACCCACGGGATTGAGCTTAACCCGTCAAGTTAGGGAATTGTATTGTGAAAACCGGTGAGGATTAAAGTCCTCGCCGGTTTTTTTTGGCCTGCTGTGCGACGTCCGCAATGGAACCTCGGTGAGATAAGCGGGGCTAGTCCGGATTGAACGTATAGAGTTTGTTCCGGGGAATGACGCCGCGTACTCCGCCTTTTGGATTCTCCACGTCTCCCTTGTAGCGGGGAATAACATGGATATGCAGGTGGGGAATCGACTGTCCGGCCCATATGCCAACATTGATGCCGATATTGTATCCGTCGGGGTTATGCTTTTCGTCAGCCATTGCCTTGCCTTCGGCGACCAGTATCCACAGTTCTTCGCGTTCCTCATCGCTGATATCGAAGTAGTCGGAAAAATGCCGATACGGCATGACGAGGAAATGCCCCTCACTGGCCGGATGTCGGTCCCAGGCAGCAAAGCCGTATTTCCCCTCGATCATAATGCGACGTCCGGGTTTGGATAGACAGAAGCGACACTTTTCGCCCTCGGCGAGCTCGGTTTGTTCAATCATGATCTTCTCGCGAAACCTGAATTAGCCTTCATGCAATATGCAGGCTATTGAATCGGCACCTGGGTGACACCTTCGACGTTTTCGAGATCGGGGCCTTCTTCTATCTTGCCGCCATATTCGATTTCTTCGTCCGTCGCGTCACGAACCAGCAATATTTCCAGGCGGAAGATCACTTCGCGTTCACACAGGGGGTTGTTGCCGTCGATAATTACCGTCCGTCTATCGACATGGGTAACGATGAAAGTCCTGGTCTGTCCCTGCTCATTCTCCATCAGGATGGACATGCCAACCTCACGATATTCTTCAGGAACGTCTTGAGTACGTTCGGTAATCACCAGCGACTCGTCACGCTTTCCATATAGCTGGTTGCAATCGATAGGTACTTCAATCACTTCGCCTTGCGATTTACCTTCCAGTTCCGCCATGACCGCCGGTGCCAGCACCTCGTTGGTGCCGTGCACGTATCCCAGCGGATATTCCACCATGGTCAGTACGCCGCCGGATTTCTGGTCGATGACCTTGTAGGTCAACTCCACGTACTTGCCGTCTGCAATAGTCTCATTACTCATATCTATCATACCCTGATTGAATGTGTTGCGATAAGGCCCAGGCCCGATTGGTGACAAAAGCAGGCTAGAAAATGGAAGCCGCGAAAATCTTGACCTCGCCTCTTTCATTGCCAATGACCATGCGTCCCAGCCATTCACCTTCTTTCTTGGTGCTGCGTACCCTGAACAGGCAGGTCACGTGTTCGCCGCGACGGATAAAGCCAAGAAAATCGTACTCAGGTGAAAGGTTTCGCGTCAGCTCGCTTTTAGCAAATTGTTTACCCAATTCAACTTCATTAAGACCGAGCAACAGGTCATAGGAAAAGTTCAGAATGAACTTTCCGTACTGCCCCTTGTTGGAATACTTGATCAGGTCATCCCACATTGGAAAAGCAACTGCCTCAAGCTCTTCATCGGTCTTGTCAATAATATTCATACAAACTCTCTAAAGTATGCAAGTGTCAGTGCCGCTAGGCCCATCTCCCGAGGGAGATGGATTTTATCAGACAACATTGTCGTAAATAAAAAAAGACCAACATGAATGTTGATCTTTTTATTCACTCGGGCAGGCGTGATTCACGCCGGCCCTCGGTGACATCGAGTATTACTCGTCCTCGCCCACAAGGTGGTAGCAAGGTGCCTTTTCCATGGTGTATTCGCCTGTCTTTGGATCGCGACGCGAAACTGTCAGCACGTGCCAGTTCTCATCATCCAGTTTCATCGCATCACCCCGGTAGTAGTAACCCGGCCAACGGGTTTCCTTGCGGAACAGCGTGTGCTGTACCACGGACTCGGAAGCAAGATGACGATGCTTAAGCTCCCAGGCACGCAGCAGCTCGTGGATATCTTTTGCAGCAATCTTCTCAAGGTCCTCTTCCATATACTTCAATTTCTTCAGACCGATACTCAAAAGCTTGTCATTGGTCATGTAATTCACTGTCGAACCACCGGCGTACTCATCCATCAACTTTTGCAGGCGATCCAGGCCCTGACGTGGATTGTGGTAATTTGGGTTGACATCGCCAGCAACGATTTCATTGCGGTAAATCTTGTAGTGCTCCATCGGTTTGAAGATTTCTTCCTTGCGGCGTTCGATCTGTTCCGGGGAAACACGAATACCCTCGGCCTTGCCATCGTCGATATATTTACAGGCGGCCTTGGCAGCCAGCCGGCCTTCGGTAAATGAACCTGAAGAAAATGCATGCGGTGTGCCGCCGACGGCATCACCGGCACCGAACAGACCTTCGACGGTAGTCATACGGTTGTAGCCCCAGAAGTATTCATCGGGAGAAACATCCTCGGGGCCGGAACACCAGGCGCCACTGCCGGTCGCGTGGGAACCCATGACGTATGGCTCGGAGGTTGTCAGTTCCGGGTTTTCGTACTTCGGATTAACATCGGTCGCTGCCCATAAAACGGCCTGGCCAATGGTCATGCCGAGGAAGTTATGCCAGCCGATCTCTTCCAGATGAGGGTCCTGGAAGGCTTCCATCGTAACCATGTGGATGGGGCCACGACCAGCATTCACCTCGTTGATAAGGGCGTGGTTACGCAGGCAGGTCGGGATGGGTCTATGAGTCGCGTGCGAAAGTTCTGGATCCAGGTACTCCTTGCCCACCATTTTCTGCAGGTCAGGGAACCATTTGGATTCGTACTCTTCACCGTTACAGTTCTGGGTGTAGGTCTTCAGGTGCAGTAAGTAGGCACCAACCGGGCCATAGCCGTCCTTGAATCGAGCCAGTACGATACGATTTTCCATCTGCGTCATTTTCGCGCCAGCCTCGATCATCAGGCCATAGGCTGAACCCGATGACCACGGCGCATACCAGACACGGCCCGCGCCTTCACCAACCGAGTTTGGCCTGAAGATGTTGGACGCGCCACCGGCGGCAACGATAACGGTTTTGGATTTGAAGACGTAGTAGTCACCGGTACGCACGCTGAAGCCGACGGCACCAGCGACCCGGTTTTCCTTGCTGTCATCCATCAGCAAATGGGTGACACAGATACGGTTGAAGACTTTGTCGGCCGATTTCTTTGCAGCTTCTGCCACGATAGGCTTGTAGGACTCACCGTGAATCATGATCTGCCAGCGCCCTTCACGCTGATAGGTGCCGGTCTTTGGGTCACGCATTAGCGGCAGACCCCATTCTTCGAACTGGTGCACCGCCGAGTCGACGTGACGCGCCATATCAAACAACAGGTCTTCGCGAACCATTCCCATCAAGTCGATACGCGCGTAACGGACGTGATCTTCAGGATTGTTTTCACCAAAACGGGTTCCCATGTAGCAGTTGATGGCATACAAACCCTGTGCCACGGCGCCGGAACGGTCGATGTTGGCTTTCTCGGCGATAATGATCTTCTTGTCCTTACCCCAGTAGCGCGCTTCGAAAGCGGCACCGGTGCCGCCGAGGCCAGCACCTGCGACCAGGATATCGATATTGTCTTCTACGATTGTCTTAGGCATTAGTAGGCTACCCCTGCTTTCATTTTAAGTCCGTTAGACTCCAGGGTATGAATGTCACCGTCATCCATGCGGATATACTTTGGCTCGTTAAACAACAGTTGGCTGTCACGCATCTCCTGGCTGGGCTCAGGCGCATCAGACAGTTGGGGAATGTGCTTACCCCAGGGTTTTGTCGTGATCGGCGCCAGCAGGTTCATGTCGGTTTCACCGTTGCGGGATTTGATCCGCCACGCAATGACACCTTTTTCCTCGTCACGGATTACTCGTACCGAGTGGCCCAGCGGGGCAAAGTCCGCGTAACCGCGAACGTCAATTGCGTTTTGGGGGCAGGCTTTGACGCAGGAGTAACACTCCCAGCACATGTTAGGTTCAATGTTGTATGCGCGACGCATGGTCGGGTCGATGTGCATGATGTCTGAAGGGCAGATGTCAACACAATGTCCGCAACCATCGCAGCGAGTCATATATACGAAAGTAGGCATGAAATTCCTCTCTTTTAATTATTAACTAATACAGTTCTAGTAATGGTTGGGAGACTCACGCTTGATTCCAAGCCCCATGTAGGGTGGTTTTTCACCCATGTAGGTCGGGATATCCGGATACCTTGCCTGAAGAGCAGGATCCGACAAGTCGCCCAGGTCCGGCAGATTCTCTTGCGAACCATCTGCCTTGGTAAGTTTTTTCTGGTAAGCGGCCGCTGGCTTGAAGAACATGTGTGCAAATTTCGACCACAGCACGGTGCAAAACAGGTTGGTGGAGGCCGCGACAAAGATCACGAAGAACAGCAGGTTCAATGCGCCGGCGCCCTGCG
>JBATHL010000540.1:0-12905 GCA_049666745.1 Gammaproteobacteria bacterium | reverse complement strand
GGCAAGTGGTAAATCACTGTCGGCAAAACAATATAAAATAGTGCAAAAGGACTTAAAAAAATAAAGCAACATTCCGGAGTTCGGTGAAAAATCCCCAGTAGAAGTCTGGCCATAACCATTCGAATTTTGATATTAAAATTTGATGGTCTGAATTCTGCAAAGGAGACGCTGGCAAGCGCATCATGGGATTCGGAGAACGGCCAGAAAGCGACACTAAAGGGAGAGGCGACTCCGAATGCTGGAAGTGAACAACGAGACGAGAAACTGGAGCAAGTGAACCTCGGAGCACAGGATGGCCGATGGTTGTAAAATCTTCAATAGAATCAAGTGGTATGGCTTTTCGGGACCCACAGGTAGGCTGATTACAGCTTGTTACTCTTTGAATGCACCTTTTTGGGCCAACTGCGCCTCCATATTTTTCAGCTCCTGATCGCCGGGAATAACAATGTCAGGGTTCAGTTTAAAATCCAGCAAGCGGGCTCGTCCGCGGTATTTGATCTGATTTAGAATCAGTTTGATGGTCTCCAGGCGTGCAAGATGTTTATTGTCGGAACGAATAATGAACCAGGGGTTTTCCGGGGTATGCGTCTTCTTCAGCAGCTTATACTTGGCCTCGGTGAATTGATCCCACATATCCTGCGCCTGCAAATCCACTTCGGACAGTTTCCACTGACGCAAGGGGTCGTTTTTCCTGCGCTCGAATCGTCGTAACTGTTCTTTTCTTGAAACCGAGAAATAGAGCTTTAACAGTTGAGTGGTCCCATCGCTGATAAAACTTTTTTCGTAGTCGTTAACGCGGTTCATAAACTGACGATATTGAGGCTTACTACAAAACCCCATGACCTGCTCGACCATCGCACGGTTGTACCAGCTACGATCAAATAACACCATCTCCCCTGCATGAGGGAATTGTTCAATGTAGCGTTTCATATGAAGCTCGGTGCGCTGGATATTAGAGGGCTTTCCCAGGGCGACGATACGATAGTGTTTTTCGTTCATGTAACGCGTAACACGGCGAATAGTGCCGCCTTTACCGGCTGCATCGCGCCCATCGAACAAAATGATCGCTTTGCGATCAGTCTTTTCGAGATGGCGCTGCATTTTGATGAGCTCAGCCTGATAAGGTTTCAGATCCTCATCCTGAAGATGGGCGGTCAGGGCAGACTGGATGATAGATTTTCGTTGTTTTGACTTGAGTCGGGTTAGTAACGACTGCGCGTGATCAGCATGGTTTTCGAAATTGTCGATTTCCCTAATGTCTTCGATAGTTTCACGGATACTCGCGATATGCCGAGTGGATTTTCTGCGATTACTTCGCCAATTGATATTCTTGCCCGCCATAAGTGATTCCTTAGTGTCGCTAATAACTAGTGTTGTTGCATCCGTCACCAAGTGTCATCTTACCCTTCGATCGGGATAACAATTTGACCTATATCAATATAGGAAGAGGGGTTTTAGGAGACATTAATAATATTATTAATAAGCGCGCTAAATATATGATTTAATTGGCCTTTTATAAACCCAAAAAATAACAGGCTATTCGGCTTTCGATTTGTTCTGTTTGTAGAAGCGGGTTGTACTACGCCCGTCAATACCGCAGTTTGTTAAGGCGCAACGGGCATGGAATATTCCGACATTCCCCATGCGTTTCCACCAGGGCCTGCCCCATGACTATCGCGATTGCTTTGGGCATCCCTGGCGGTCATTTCGCTCCGATTGTAAACATCACTGGGGGAACAGGAAAAATAAACGCCTGTTTGGAATGAACCGGGAGATATCGACTAACGGCATTCTTTGAAGCAATTCGGCGGTTCGGAACTTCGGCAATTTCTTTTCCCAGCGTCGGTTTCGGGTCGGTTTTTTGCCGCTCATCCCATTTTTCCGGGCGTCCGTTTTCGGGAAGAATTCTTGATCTAGATAGAAATTTTTTCAGGGATGGAATCGAACCATGCGCATACCCGGCTGATGGCTAAACTTTTTCAGCTCGACCTGGCATTGATATAACAGTTCTTACGCCAATCATTCTCGTACCGAGTTTTACGGATATTAACTGTTCAATGTGACGCAAGATTCCACAACGAACTCCCCATAAATTGTTAAAAATTAAAGAAATATAAGTTAATGACTTCCCTGCCCAATGTAACCGCTGCCAATCGCCGAAAATGGTAGCTCCAGTCCCAGTGCGGGTACCTGATGCGCAATCCAGGCAGTAAAGGTATTGCTGTTGGGACCCGGGAATGCCTTGTAGGTTTTTTTCCAGGGATAGATCCGCGCCGCGGCGTCCACGGCCTCGATCAACGTTTCCGCGTCCGTTCCCCGGTGCGCCTTGAGCAACCGGGGCCTGGCGCCATACCAGTAGCGGTCGGGAATATCACGACTGATGCGCATAACCGGTTGCTGGTTATATCCACGCCAGCCGACAACATCGTAAAGGGTATAGAAATCTTCATCCTTACGCTTCACCGCGATCCAGGTGTGAATGGCAAACCAGCCACGCCAGCCCCAGGCATCGGCGCCATAAACATGTAACACCGCCTCGCTGGTTTCTGCGGGGTCCGGCGCGATACCGGCTGATTCGCGGCTCGCAGTACGCCAGTCACCTTGCGAAGAAAAGCTCATCGAGAACAAACCCAGCAGGAAAATCACCAATAGTAGCTTGAGGAAACCCATCGCCGGATATACTAATGGAATTCGTCCCTGAAATCACAGTACCCGGCCGCGGAGGATACCCGACACAAAAAACATGCGGCCATGGCAACGCCTGGCCTGATACAGATCAACCCCTGTCGAATTGACCGTGAAATACCGCCCCGGGTCGCATAGAATCAACCCTGAGACAAAGGAGCCACCAGTTTGCCGATAACACTGGAACGACTAATCGAGCGTCATGCGCGCTACCGGGGTGATCGCCTCGCAGTGATATTTGCCGACCAACGACTTAGCTGGACGGAATTCAACGCACAGGTCAATCGGCTTGCCAATGCCTTGCAAGCCCGGGGCATCGGCAAGGACGACAAGCTCGCCACCGCACTGCCCAACAGCATGGAATTACTGGTGACTTACTGGGCCACGGTTTCGATCGGGGCGGTTCTGGTGCCGTTGAGTCCGCTACTGAATGCCGCCGGGCTGATCAACCTGCTCAACAATGCCGACGCTCGCCTGTTGTTTTTGACGCCGAAACTGATGGATGAAATTGACGCCCGCCGCGCAGAGATCAACAACATAGAACCACAAAACTACATCCAGGCCGGCGAAACTCATGAAGGTCGTTCGAGCTATTCCGCTTTCGTCGCCGACAGTTCGATCGAGCCACCGGCCTACCCGCAAATGCAACAGCAGGACCTGTTCAATATCGTCTATAGCAGCGGTACCACCGGCCTGCCCAAGGGCATTATGCACAGCCACCTGGTGCGCTCGCATTATGGCAGTCATTTTGCCGCGTCATTCCGAATGACCCCGGAAAGCGTGGTGCTGCATACCGGGTCAATCGTATTCAACGGTGCCTTCGTCACGCTGATGCCCTGCTTCTTTCTGGGCGCTCGCTATATCCTGCACCCGCATTTCGACGTGGAAGCAATGATCGAAACCATTCAGCATGAAAAAGTGACCCACATCATGATGGTGCCCGCGCAAATCATCGCCTTGCTACAAAGCCCGAACTTCAGTCAGCAAAACATGCAATCGATGGAAATGCTGCTCACCATCGGCGCGCCTTTACAGCAACAGTACAAGGAGGCAGTTAATGCGGTGATACCGGGTCGGTTTTACGAGCTTTACGGGCTTACCGAGGGCTTTGTCACCATTCTCGACCGCAATGATTTCAACGACCAGTCGGGCTCGGTGGGCTGCCCTCCCCCGGGCTATGACATTCGTATCGTCAACGACGACGGCGAAGATCTGGGGCCGGGCGAAATCGGTGAAATTGTCGGCCGCGGCCCCATACTTTCATCAGGCTATTACAAGCAGCCTGAACTGACCAACGAAGCTTTTCGCGATGGCTGGCTGTATAGTGGCGACCTGGGCTACCTCGACGAAAGCGGGTTTCTATACCTGGCCGGCCGCAAGAAAGAGTTGATTATTTCGGGTGGGGTTAATGTCTATCCGCAGGACATCGAGGAAATTGCAGCCGCGCACGAACTGGTACTCGAAGTCGCCGTGTTCGGAGTGGAGTCCGAGAAATGGGGTGAAACCCCGGTGGCCGCGGTCGTGTTGCAAACAGAAGCCGCTCTCGATGCAAACACGTTGATGGAATGGATTAACAACCGGGTCGAAGCACGTTTTCAGAAAATTTCAGCTGTTGTAATCGTTGATCAGATGCCGCGCAATGTCGCCGGCAAGACACTCAAGAATGTATTAAAGGAAAACTATCTTGCAAATCAAAAATAAAACCTTTGTCATCACCGGGGCCGCGCAGGGACTCGGCGAAGCGATCAGTGTCGCACTTGCCAGGCAGGGTGCCAAACTTGCCCTGCTCGATATCAACGCCGAGCGTCTCGATCAAACCCTCGCTGCCTGCCAAAAAGAAGGCTCCGGCTGTTACGCATTCACCTGCGATGTTGCCGACGAAACCAGCGTAAGACGCTGCTTCGTCTCGATCGAGGAACACCTCGGGCCGATTGCCGGGATCGTCAACAATGCCGGTATCCTGCGCGACGCGATGCTGGTCAAGGTCAAGGAGGGTGAAATCGTCGACCGCATGTCGCTGGAACAATGGCAGTCGGTGATCGATATCAACTTGACCGGCGTCTTTCTGTGTGGGCGCGAGGCCGCAACCAGTATGATCCGCAACGGCGACAGCGGTGTGATCATCAATATTTCGAGCATCAGCCGGGCCGGTAATGCCGGGCAGTCGAACTACGCCGCCGCCAAGGCCGGAGTCGCCGCGCTCAGCGCCACCTGGGCACGTGAACTGGCGCGTTACAACATTCGCAGTGTCGCCATTGCGCCGGGCGTGTTCGAAACCGAAATGGTCGCATCGCTGAAACCGGAGGCCCACGAACGCATCACCAGCGCGGTGCCGTTGCAACGCACCGGCACGGTCGAAGAACTCGCGCACGCGGTTGAATTCATCATCGAAAACGACTACTTCAGCGGCCGTATTCTCGAACTCGATGGTGGTTTGCGTTTGTAGTTTGCTGACGTTTCCGGGATCAACTGACTAACAATTCACCGATCGCGTAAAATTTCTTTTTATCCTCGGGGCTTAATCTCGCGTATAACGCCAGTAACTCGCACATCTCCCCGCTCAGATCTGCCTGCGATTCAGCACTATCAGCGGTCTCATCGATCCAGCCCCGATGTCGACCAAGGTATTTTTCGCAACGCCGCGCCATGACATCCGGGACCTTTGTATAAGGTTTATTGCGAAACTTCAGCATCCGCTCGGGCGACAGTTTTATTGCTGCCAGGTAATCGGGCAAGATACCTTTCTTCTCGGCGTCATCCAGAGCCTCGATAAATTTTCGATAGCGGACCGAATGCAGTTCAGCCGGCCGGGGCGCGCCTATGCCATAAGTTATCCAGCCTGGATCTACCTTTAACGCGGCGCAGAATTGCAGGGTTTCATCAACCCCGGGGGTCGATATTCCACTTTCGTAATTGTGGATACGCCCGGCACTCCAGCCAAGCCGGATGCTGAGATCACGACTATTGGATTCCTTCGCCATCAACCTCGCCTGTCGAATCCGTTTACCGATTTTCTGATACAGCGGATTGCGCTCGGGCTTGTTGCTGATCGCGTGAAGTTTCATTTTTTTCATAATGGCGATTATAACTAAATCCAAATAATTTGGATATATTTCTTGCAAAATCCAAATTTTGGATTATTATACGCTCCACCTTAAATCCAGCGCACAAGCGCTTTTATATTTCGAGAGAGCAATGACTTTATTCCAGCTAACGCAGATACCAGCATGGCAAGCAGGCCTTAGAAGCCTGACGGGCGGCTGTTTGCATGGATTTAGTCGGCAGCAAGCTTCCCTCATGGATTTAGCCAAAGCCAATATTGATTATCGCCCCGAGTTTAATTTACTCGAGACCGGTATGCGGTAACCCCCAACATATTTCCGGGAGGTTACCTGTACAGCAGGCGCCTCCCGTGGATCTTCCGAGAACCCCGGTTGGTGTCATAACGCACCACCGGGGTTTTCGCGTTTTTACGCTGTAAAACCCCCGAGCTGACCTGGTTCGGCAGCTCGTAGTTCTTTAACAATCCGGAATACTGAATTGTCATCCTGATGGATGACGGTAATGCGAATCCTGTTGGCCCGAGTGATTCGTGTGACAGGCGCATCGGGTCAGCGAGACGGGTAAGCCGAAAACCCGAAAGCGTAGTCGGCAGCGCCATGGTTTTGTGGTCTGGCATAGATAAATCGTGATATCACGAGGAAAGGGGGAATCAGCTCCCCCACCTGGTAACAGGTCACCCCAGAAAAACCTCGTCCCCTCGCCTTCAGCTCGGCTGGAGGTGGCGATGAACACGCGCCAGGGATAAGGGGGAGTGCTTTAGTCCAAGCCTCGCGGGCAAGGGCGTAGTGCAGTTCAAGGGGTGCCGGGAAGGTGAAAAACCCGGCATCCCGAAGAGCAGTCTTGTAACGGCACCTCGGACCGATTGACTCCCCGGGTGCCACTCAGTTCTGTTGGAAAGTGCACCATTGGTAGGTGAACACACTGTTAATGTGTCGCATGTTGGTTCGCACAGCATTGCCAGGAGCAATGCGCAACGTCGCGCAGGGACGCACCGCGTAATCCAACCTTTCCAGCCAAAACTTCGCGTCGCTAGTTCAATTGCGCAGAACACCGGACTTTTAATCCGGCAAATCCAGGTTCAAGTCCTGGGCGACGTACCAGAATAAATGCGGGCGTGTTGGGCAGCGCAGTGGGCCCAGGTGGCTGTAACCCACCCCTCCAGAGAGCATGCAGGTGCAATTCCTGCCGCGCCCACCACCCGACAAATTGATCGAGCGGGGAAGGATGCCCGGCTCATTTCGCTTTAGTGGTGTCTGTGGCGAAACGGTTAACGCGCTGGAATGTGGATCCAGTCACTATGGGTTCGAATCCCTTCAGACACCCCAATACTGAGAGCTTTTGCCGACCCTTGATGACCCTTCTCAGGGAGACAGGCCGGCAGCAGAACTTCGGTCCTCGTAGCTCAATCGGCAGAGCGCTGGCTTGTCAGGCCAGAGGTGGCCAGTTCGAACCTGGTCGGGGACGCCACTATCCGTGGGCGTGGCTGAGTGGCTTAAAGCATCTGGTTGCAACCCAGGTTTTCGGGAGTTCGAATCTCCCCGCCCACTCCACGCTTCGTAGCTCAACCTGGTAGAGCGCACGGCTGATAACCGTGAGGCCAGTGGTTCAAATCCACTCGAAGCGACCAACCTGCCCCCATGGCCAAACTGGATAAGGCACCTGGCTTCGAACCAGGAGACTGGAAGTTCGAATCTTCCTGGGGGCTCCAATATGCCCCGGTAGCCAAGCTGGATAAGGCATCGGATTTCTACTCCGAATAACGAGGGTTCGACTCCTTCCCGGGGCTCCACTAAAGGCCCGTAGTGTAACCAGTAGCACCCGAGACTCTGAATCTCGCAGTGGAGGGGCGGATCCTCCCCGGCCTTCCAGTTTTCGGCTTTGTCGCCGACGCCGCCAGGCGTCGTCCCTGAATGCGCACCGCGCATGTCCATGGTCTTGTAACGACACTGCTGGATCGAATCCAGCCAGAGCCACCCTTTCGGGCCTGTAGCTCAACTGGCAGAGCACCCTCCTCATAAGGGGATCGACGCGGAATCGTACTCCGCCGGGCCCACCAGATACTGCCGGGGTGATGGAATCTGGCATACATACATGGTTTAGACCCATGGTCTTGCGGGTTCACCCAGATCGCCCGCGGGCGATCTGGTTCCCCCCGGTAACATTTTTTCGGGTTCGCGTAGTCTGGTCGATTACGCCTGCCCCATCAGCAAAGGCGCTACGGAAGCGTCTTTGTTCCAGCGTGAGGGTAACTCTCACATCCAGTTCCATTTTTCATCGGGTCGGTATATCACAAGTTCTGCCGGCCGCTTTTCTTTAAACTAACCACTCAAGGAGGTGGATCATGATCAAGATGAAAATGACCAAAGGAAAGTCACCAGTACTCGTCTGGACCGACGACGTTGAATCATCCGCGTATGATCAACTTTCACGTATGGCGGATCTTCCGATAGTACACAGCCACATTGCGGTCATGCCCGATGTACACATGGGCAAGGGTGCCACCGTGGGCTCGGTTATTCCGACCCGCAAGGCGATTATTCCGGCTGCGGTCGGAGTCGACATCGGCTGCGGCATGTGCGCGGTACGAACCTCGCTAACTGCGGCACAACTGCCGGAATCACTGCGGCAAGTGCGTAACCAGATCGAACGCGACGTACCGGTTGGATTCAACATGCACAACAATCGTCGAGTGCGATCCGAGGCTGCAAGCCTGGTTGAACCAGGCCTCAGGGAGATCCTGGATCGACATCCCGGTATTACTTCGAAGTCGCCTAAAAAGGATGCCTGGGCGCGCCAGATCGGAACCCTCGGTGGTGGCAACCACTTTATCGAGATCTGTCTGGACGAAGCAGACCGTGTCTGGATCATGCTGCATTCCGGCAGCCGTGGTATCGGTAACAAAATTGGCCAATATTTCATCAGCAAGGCTAAGGAGGTGATCGCGAAAACCGATATACAACTGCCGGACAGTGACCTGGCTTATCTGACCGAGGGAAGCGGTCTGTTCACCGATTACTGGCATGCGTTGACCTGGGCACAGGAATACGCGGCTCGTAATCGTCAGGAGATGCTGGACATCGTGATCGAGGCATTGGGCAGAAGCCTGCCGCCATTCGAGCTCGATGAGGCAGCAATCAACTGTCACCACAACTACGCAGCCAGGGAATGGCACGACGGCACCGAAATTTACGTGACTCGTAAGGGAGCCATCCGTGCCGGGGCCGGAGAGCTCGGAATCATTCCGGGCTCAATGGGCGCTCGCTCCTACATCGTTCGAGGCAAGGGCAATGAGAAATCATTTAGTTCCTGCGCGCACGGTGCAGGTCGACGCATGTCGCGTACTGCCGCAAGGAAGCAATTTACCCGGGACGATCTGGTTAGCCAGACCGAGGGCGTTGAATGCCGCAAGGATAAAGGCGTCATCGACGAAATCCCGGGCGCCTACAAGGACATCGATCAGGTTATGGAAAACCAGCTCGACCTGGTTGAAACCGTACATACGCTAAAACAGGTATTGTGCGTTAAAGGATAACCAGGGTCCTGGAACCGGGCGGGCTCATCCCGCCCGGCTCATTTCTCACCAATTCAGTATTCCAGATTGCTAAAAACATTATTGAAGGGGTAATTCCCTTTAATCAACGCATTTTACGGGCGTATGCCCATGGGAACTGAAATGAAAGTGATGGCAGGTAACAGCCTGGTCCTGGCACTCGATTGTGCGGGTAATCCCAGTGCATGGCTCAACAACGAAATGGCGGTCCACCTGGTTGCAACCGACCGGGTACTGGCACCGCTGGGCGCACACGCGCGTATTATTTATGGCGGTATCAATGCGCTCAGCGGCCTACGTTCGAGCATCAAAATTTCCAGCATTCTGCTGACCAATGCACGCGTGCAGCTACGACGCTGGCAACGGGATTACGCGGCGCCGTTGACCAACCGTGCACTGTTCGCGCGCGACGGTCACCTGTGCCTGTACTGCGGCCAGTCTTTTTCAGCGCGTTCGCTGACCCGTGACCACATCGTCCCGGTCAGCCGTGGCGGTTGCAACGTATGGACCAACGTGGCGAGTGCCTGCACAAGCTGCAATCACCGCAAAAACAATCGCACTCCTGCGGAATGGGGCGTCGAGCTGATCGCCGTGCCTTACGCGCCCTGCTACGCGGAGCACCTGATCCTCAACGGCAAAACCATCCTGGCCGATCAAATGGAATTCCTGCGCGCACGCGTCCGCCGTAGGTAATCCGAATTATGGACGCAATACAAACAGACATGGATATTGAATCATGGAAACGCTGACAGAATCGCTATACAGCATTCAGGCACCGGCTGGATGGATTAGCCAAAGTGAAATTGATCTTACCGACGCATCCAGGCAGCCGGATGCACCCTACTTTTTCCTGCTCGCGGATTACCAGGCAACCGTGCGCGATGGAAAAGTCGAAAGCTATCTGCACACCGTCGAAAAGATCAACGACTCGTCGAGAATCGAGGATGCTTCGCTTTACCTGAGAGAGATGGATGATGAAAGCCAACGCGTCATCTTTCACGGCGTCGACATCATTCGTAACGGTAATCGTTTTTCGGTGATGGATCCTGAAAATATCGAGGTATACCGGCGCGAAACTTCGCTGGAATCGCATATCACCAATAATCGACAAACCGTCAGCCTGTTTGTCGACGACCTGCGAGTGGGCGATCTGATCGAATATCGAGCCACCCTTATCGGTAAGGCGACGCAACATCCGTTGTGGGTTAAACATGTCAGGGCAATCTACTGGTTGACCTGGGACTGTCCGGTGCTTCTGCAAAAAGTTCGCATCGTCAATCGATCGAACCGGACCCTCAAGCTGCACCACCACCGTATCGACGAGGGTCGACCATTCGACGATTCCACTTTGCTGAAACCCCGGCAGGAGTTCAAACGCGAGTATCCTGAGCTAATGCCGAAAAAAATCGCCGATACCGCCCCCGACTGGTGGTGGACGGATTTCCTGATCGTAACCCGCAACCAAAGCTGGCGGCAGATCTCGCGTTACCTGTATCGCTACTACAGCGACGCCGGTGCGCTCAGCAACAGTTTCGATATCGGATCAGTCGACCGCATCGAGCTTTGCGGCGAGCAACGTGAAGATGCACTGCGTATTATCCGTTTCGTGCAAAACGAAATTCGTTACCGTGGCCAGCACCAGGGCGTTTACACGCATACGCCAAAAACGCCCGAGCTGGTACTGAAAAAGGGCGCGGGCGATTGCAAGGACAAGTCGAACCTGCTACGAGCCTTGCTCGCCGCCATCGGAGTCCAGTGCGATCTGGCTTTGGTCAATACCAACTGCGGCAAGAGTCTCGATGGACTTAATCCGTCGGCGCGGCATTTCAACCACATGATCGTACGAATCCAGTTTGATAACGAGGCTTACTACTTCGACGCCACCGCGCAAAAGCAGGCGGGCAATTTCGAGCACGCCGCGCAGCTAGGCTACGGTTTCGCGCTCATCCTGACAGAAACGGGGGAAGACCTGGTCAATATGCCTTTCGACATTTCACGCAAGGTATTTTTTTTGAAACACCGGTTCGACTTTCTCGATCCGGGTAACGACGGCGGCATCCTGACGATCACACGCAGATACATGGCCCATCGCGCCGACGATCTGCGCTATCGTTTCGCCTCGCGAATGATACAGCGCCTGCGTGATGACTACCTGGAAGATGCACAGGATGCGACCAGCCTCGAGCTTGCCGTGATTGCACCGGTCACGGTGGTCAAGGACGACCTCGATAAAAACATCCTGGTCACGCGCGAGCAGTACCGGATTTCAAACCTGGAAAAGACTCATGGTGACAGCAGGATCGAACTCGGGACCCGGTTCTACAAAGCCTTCCCGGAACCGTCGGATGATCGTTTCCCGGTGCAGATCACCGCCTTTGGCGCGGCTGAGCACCGCATCGATGTTTACTACCCAGGCAAACCGCCCGGGGGAACCAGTTCGTGCAGGTTTTCGAATCCCATCTTTAGCTACGTCGACAGGGTCTGGACAGAAGGCAACGTAAAGAAGTTTGGAACGCGGGTAACGCCCCACCGCGAAGTCGTCAATCCAGATGGGATCGAACAGTACAGGAATGATATCGAAAAAATGTCTAATCGCAGCATCAATTGCTTTTCGCATAAAGCGGACGACGAAGCCGATGAGCGCGAAGATCAGGTGCCACTACCCTGGCGCGAAACCATCGCCTACCTGTTATTCTGGTGGTTTCTGATTGGCGTCGTCTGGGTATTTTTCTGATCAACGGCGTCATCCGTTCAGGATGGCGCCGTGATACTCAATTCTACCCGCCACAGCAATTTGACGAAATAAAACGAGGCGTAAAAAAAGCCGAGCGGAAACAGGATCGTCTTGAGCAGGTAAAGCGCCACCAGATTGATGAAGTTTTCGATACCGCGACTGATCCTGTCTTCGAGTTCACTAATGCTCAGGCTTTGCCAGAAATCTATTGCCGAATCCCTGATGCTGTCAGTATCGAGATCTTCATTCGTTTCCAGATTCATGATGTTTGCCTGGAAGTTTTCGACTTCTTCATCGTTAGCCTGCAATTGCTGGTCCAGAAACAGGTAATCGACACCGCTGTTAGCCGCGACTGCCATACCCAGTGCAAAGCGAATGAATACAACGACCAGAAAACTCCTGAACACCAGGCTTTGCGCGCGCGGCTGGCCATAGAAAAGCAACAGCAATGCGGATATCCCGAGCACCGCGACCAGGTATAGAAACAATTCATGCGAGGCCAGCAGCAACAGCACTTTCTGCGCGGCGAGCGAAGCCAGCACCCAGGTCATGACGGTCGAGAAACGCTCGATCATATCGTTAAGTGGATCGAGCAGCTCGCCGATCGTTATCGACCCCGAAACAATCCCTACGCCGGCTTCGACTTCACTACTTTGCATCATCGATACCAGCGCGTTAATACCCCTTGCGGTCGCGTAGGTTAGCGCCGCATTCTTGATCGAATTGGTAGTGTACTCATCGACATAGTCGTCGAGCACGCGGCCGCTCGACACCGCGACCAGCAGGACGATGCAAATCGAGATCAGGGTCTTGCTGTTAATCAGAAATTACCTCGTCCGTGCGCGCCGCCATGATCAAATCGTTTTTATGCAA
>JBATHL010000539.1:0-5095 GCA_049666745.1 Gammaproteobacteria bacterium | reverse complement strand
GCTTTACGAATCCTTCTGGATTAGATGATGTCGTATTTCAGGACTGCGTAAACTGCAGTCGCGTCGTCATCACTGTCACCAGTGTCTGCGTCGTTATTGATGAATTCGTAGTACATCTGAGTCTTACGTCCCAGTGGCTGATTGTAACCGATCGTGACCATAAGAGGCTCTTGATCGTCACCGTCAGTATTGGTGTTACCCGGAGAATCTTCATCGAGTGATTCGTATTCGATATGAGCGTAGAAGTTGTTAAAACCGACATCAGCGAGGAAGCTCATGTCATCATCCTGCACCTGGGCGCCAAAGCCCAACGATGCGTCACCCAGCATTATGCCGGTCAGCATTGCACCGAATATGCCTTCATCGTTGCTGTTACCGATCAGGGTACCGTCACCGTCATCAAGATCGCCCGCAGTTCCCTGGTAAGCAAGGCCCAGCGTCATATCGTTGCCGAAAGTGAAGCTACCGCCGACTTCGTATACGTCAACAGTTTCTTCGTCCGCATCGCGGTTCATGTACAAGGTCACGCCGAATGCGAAAGCATCGGAGCTGCCAGCATAGGTCAGACCGTTATCGGTACGACCAACGTAGGCAACCTGGTTGAAACCAGAGCCTACCCACGGAATATCAGTTCCACCAACTACGAAGTTGTAGAAGGTGTGGTAGGTCTGACCGACCAGTGCGCTACCGAAGTCGCCTTTCAGTCCGACGTAACGGTGACGAGTGGTGAAGCTTCCGTCTCCGCTAAGGTCATCTGTATCGGCGTTGTTGAAGTCGACACCCCATTCGTAGCGACCGAAACCAGTCAGGCCGTTGCCCAGATCAGTTTCGCCTCTCGCGCCGAAGCGTGACGCAATACTGCGGATGTCAAGATCTTTAGTGTCACCAGTGTCTTTATATTCGAGACCTACGCGAGCAGACGCGTAGATTTCGTCTGCACCAGCCTGTACTGCTACGGGAGCAGCAACAGTGCCGGCGACAGCCATTGCAATTGCAGTTGTTTTAAATTTCATCAGTTAATTACCCTTAAGTCAGTTATGTAATTGTGCTTAGGATATAAACCATCTCGATTCGGCATACGCACACGCGCTAGTCCGGTCGGATCGCTTATGGAGACGAATAATAGTCATTTTTGACACAATAGCAACCCATTTTTTAGAAAAAAACAACAAATTCGATATTTGTTGCAAAAATGTAACAGAAATCGACCAGTTTCTTTTGCCTCTTTTCCGATTCCCCTGCTAATCGATTGATTTTGATAATGTTTCTAATCGTTGTTTTCTTCGCAACAATTTCCTGTATTATCGCGACCCTCAGCAATCAGTTCGACTTATGGCGCAGTTCTTTGAAATTCATCCGGATAATCCGCAGCGACGACTGATCGAGCAGGCGGTAGCGATTATCGATCGTGGCGGACTGGTGATCTATCCCACCGATTCGAGCTATGCGCTCGGTTGCCATATCGGCGATAAGGCCGCAATGGAACGTATCCAGCGCATCCGGCGCACCGACAACAAACACCACTTCACCCTGGTGTGCAGCGACCTGTCTGAAATCGGTAGCTACGCCAAGGTGAGCAATTCGGATTACCGCCTGATGAAAACCCTGACCCCGGGCCCTTATACCTTTCTGCTTAAAGCGACTTCGCAGGTGCCGCGTCGCCTGATGAACCCGAAACGCAAGACCATCGGCGTACGCGTGCCGGACAACAACATCGTGCATGCGCTGTTGCTGGAACTCGGGCAGCCGATCATGAGCAGCACGCTGATTCCTCCCGGAGAGCGGCAGGCCCTCGATGATGCCGTCGAAATTCGAGAGATGTTCGAGCGCCAGGTCGATCTCGTTATCGATGGCGGCTTTTGCGGCGTCGAACCCACCACGGTAATCAGCCTGATCGATGGTCATCCCGAGATTCTCCGCCATGGGCGCGGCGACGTTTCATTTCTGGAGTGAAACCCATTCTCTGCCTCTATTTACGTCATTCCCGCGCAAGCGGGAATCTCGTAACGACGCTACCATTGCAAGATCCCCCCGAATCAGCCTGTCATACCGCGGCTTGACCGCGGTATCCAGAGGCATCTATACCATGCCTTTAGTTACTGGGTCCCGCGGTCAAGCCGCGGGACGACAGGAGTTTAAGCGCCAGCAGGCAAATATTAAACCTTGGTCTGACGCGCTGCTTGTTAGTATAATTCGGCGCAGGGCCACCATCACTTTCTTTGGAACATCATTATTGAACACCATTAGTCAAAACAACCGCGTGCTGTCGGGCATGCGTCCTACCGGGTTGTTGCATTTAGGCCACTATCACGGCGTATTAAAAAACTGGATCGAGTTACAGCACAGTTACGAGTGCTTTTACTTCGTTGCCGACTGGCACGCGCTCACCACGCATTACGAAGATCCGTCGATCATCGCCGAAAGTACCCGCGATATGGTGATCGACTGGCTGGCCGCCGGAGTCAACCCGGGCAGTGCGACCCTGTTCGTGCAGTCGCGCATCCCTGAACATGCCGAGCTACACACGTTGTTATCGATGATTACGCCACTGGGCTGGCTCGAACGTGTGCCGAGTTTCAAGGACCAACAGGAAAAGCTTAAGGACCGGGATCTCGCCACTTATGGTTTTCTGGGATACCCGCTGTTGCAGAGTGCGGATATCCTCATGTACAAGGCGGCCTTCGTGCCGGTGGGCGAAGACCAGGTCGCCCATGTCGAATTGACGCGTGAAGTCGCGCGGCGCTTTAATCACTTTTACGGCCGCGAGCGTGATTTCGAAGCCAAGGCGATTGCCGCGATCAAGAAAATGGGCAGGAAAAACGCGAAGCTTTACCAGGACGCGCGCAAGCGTTACCAGGAACAGGGCGACACCGAGGGTTTGTCGATCGGTCGGGCATTACTCGAATCACAACAAAATATCAGCTTGAGCGATCGCGACAGGTTGATCGGTTATCTCGATGGCCAGGGACGCATCATTCTGCCCGAACCGCAATCCCTGCTCACGGTGTCGTCGAAGATGCCCGGGGTTGATGGGCAGAAAATGTCCAAGTCGTATAATAATACGATCGCTTTGCGTGAAGACCCCGACAGCGTGGTGAAGAAAATCAAGACCATGCCTACCGATCCGGCGCGCGTCCGCCGTACCGATCCGGGTGAGCCGGACAAGTGTCCGGTATGGGAATTTCATCAGGTTTACACCGCCGAGGACACAAAAAAAATGCTGGCCGAAGGCTGTCGCACCGCAGCGATCGGCTGTATCGACTGCAAGCAATACGTAATCGATTCGATCCTCGACGAATTGAAGCCGATACAACAGCGCGTCAAGGAGTACCTGAAAGACCTCTCCGGGGTAGATAGCATTATCAATGAGGGTTGCGAGTACGCCCGCGACGTGGCGCAGGATACAATCGAAGAAGTGCGCAAAGTGATGGGTTTAACCGGACGCTGGTAATGGAAAAAGTGTTCACCGACAACGCTTCCAACCAGTCTGAAATGCCCTTCGCGCTGGTACAGGGCGAACCCCTGACCGTCATTCCGCAGGATTTGTATATCCCGCCCGACGCGTTGCTGGTTTTCCTCGAAGCCTTCGAGGGACCGCTCGATCTATTGCTCTACCTGATCAAGCGACAGAACCTCGACATCCTCAATATTCCGGTTGCAGTCATCACCAGGCAATACATGGAATACATCCACCTGATGGATCATCTCGAACTCGAGCTCGCCGCCGAGTACCTGGTGATGGCCTCGATGCTGGCCGAGATCAAATCACGCATGTTGCTGCCGCGACCCACCGAGTCGCAGGATGAAGATGATCCGCGCGCCGAACTGGTGCGTCGCCTGCAGGAATACGAACAGTTCAAGCAGGCCGCGGAAGATCTCGATGCGCTCGACAGGCTGGAACGCGACACCTACCTGACCAGTATCGATATCCCCAAGTTCAAGGTCAAACTGACCTTGCCAACGGTCGATCTGAACGACCTGATGAGCGCGTTTCGCGACGTGGTCAACCGTGCCGAGCAGTTTGCCAGCCATCATGTCGATCGCGAGCCGTTGTCGGTGCGCGAACGCATGGTGATCGTGCTGGAACGCGTATCGGCCGAAGATTTCACCAGTTTCAACGATTTTTTCAGTCCCGCCGAAGGGCGCATGGGGGTTGTCGTCAGTTTTATCGCCATTCTCGAGCTGCTTAAGGAATCGCTGATCGAACTGGTGCAGACCGAGCCCTATGCACCGATTTACGTCAAGGCCAAATCATAAAATATGGAAATCGAAAAACTCAAATCCATCCTCGAAGCCCTGTTTTCCGCCGCCGATAAACCGCTTTCGGTAAACCAGCTGTTCGAGCTGTTCGTCGGCGATGTCGAACAGCCGGGTAAGGATGAAATTCGCCAGGCGATCCAGCTACTGGTCGAAAAATACGCGGACAGCGGCTTCGAGTTGAAGCAGGTTGCTTCGGGATTTCGCTTCCAGGTCAAATCCGACTTCGAAACCTGGGTGGTCCGTCTGTGGGAGCAGAAGCCGCCGCGTTATTCACGCGCGTTGCTCGAAACCCTGGCGCTGATCGCTTATCGGCAACCGATCACGCGCGGCGAAATCGAGGACATTCGCGGCGTCAGTGTCAGCACCAGCATCATCAATACCCTGCAGGAACGCGACTGGATCAAATCGCTGGGGCACAAGGAAGTACCGGGTCGACCGACGCTGTATGGCACCACCAGCGGATTTCTCGATTACTTCAATTTGAAATCCCTCAACGAGCTGCCGACGCTGGCCGAAATCCGCGATATCGATCGATTCAATCCCGAACTGGCGCTGCTGCTGCCGGATAGTAAAATTACCGGCGAACCTGAAACAGCCGAGTCGCCAGGCGCCTCCGAAAAAAACGAGGCGCCTGCTGATTAGCATCTATACTCAGGTAGATGCGCAACCTGCTGAATTTAATCCTGATCTGCACCCTGCTGAGCGCCTGTAGCGAGCAAAAACAGGCACTCGACACCTGGGTGCATGCCGATACCGGTTCGTATAGTGCGGCCATCAGCTCCGACGGCAAACTTTTGCTCACCGGGGAAATTAGCGGTTTCGCCCGTGTCTGGGA
>JBATHL010000538.1:0-1811 GCA_049666745.1 Gammaproteobacteria bacterium | reverse complement strand
ATGGCCAGTCACTATACGCGTTCCGCTACTCCACCGAGGGCCAGTCGCGAAGCCTGTTTCACAGCATCGATATGGAGGCGTTGCGTCAACTTGCGCCGCACCTGGAAGACTTCTCCGACGATGCCCGCGCGATCGTGTCCGAGCCGCTGTCCGATCTGCCCGAAGCCTGGGTGCCAGTGCCGGAATCCAGTTTCCTGACAGTCAGGTCCGGCGAAGTCGAGTGGCAGGATTTTATTCCCGAGTAACGCGAGTCAGAATTAACGCGATTAACGAGCGAAATCCAGCAAAGCTGGGATAAAGGTTTCGCGTTAACCAGCAAGCATCTCGCGTGGGCTTTTTCAGTAACCGAGTTCAATCTTCGAGAGACTCTCATCACCATGTTTTGCTTCTCGTACAGCGGGCATCCTGGCCGGATGTAACCGCTGGCTACCAGGCCGCGTAATTACCACTCAAGATGCCCCGCGCGTGGAGCGCAGGGTCCCTTTTTTGCTGGCTTTTTAGTAGGCGCCTTGCGAGTACGTCAGCTCATAGCTATGAGAATAAACCTCAAATATCAAGCCAAACGGATCTTCCACATACACCATACGGTAGGGTTTCTCTCCGGGATAGTATTCTCGAATGGGCATTCTCTGCTTTCCGCCATGCGCCACAATTTTTTCTACGAGGCCCTCTACATCGGGATCCTGGACACAAAAATGGAAGGTACTGGTTTTCCAGTATTCGAAGTCTTTTGGGCTTTCATTGTTTTTGAACTCGAACATTTCAACACCGATTTTATCACCGGTAGACATATGGGCTATTTTGAAAGAGCCCCAACCCTCGCCAAAAACATCAATGCACATCTGGCCTATCGGAGTTTCAGATTCTTCAGTAATGACTGTGGGCTCCATTATCTGATACCAGCCCATAACTTTACTGTAAAACTCAACTGCTTTTTCCACATCGGGAACTGAAATTCCGATATGCGAGAAGGTTCTTGGGTATGTATTCATGGTATTTTCCTGTTTAGAAAGTTAACTGTGTGTTTAAGAGGCCATTGGCCTCTTAATAATTATTAGAGGATGGCCATCTAATTCGTGATGTTGTAACGGGAGAAAGAAACAGTCCCCGTTTTTCAGTGATCGTGCCCCTCGGGTCCATGCACATGACCGTGGGCAATCTCCTCGTCACTGCCTTCACGAACAGTTTCGACATTGACCTCAAATCTCAGGGAACGACCGGCCAGCGGATGATTGCCGTCGACGGTTACTGTTTCGTCGGTAACTTCGGTGATGACCAAATGAACAGGGCCGGATTCGGTGTCTGCGGTTACGCTAACGCCCGCTTCAACCTTTTCAAGGTTATCGAATAGATTGCGCGGCACGGTTTGTATCTTGTCAGCGACTTGCTCGCCGTAGGCATCGGCGGGGGCAATCGTTACCTCGAACGAGTCGCCGACGACTCGACCTTCAAGCGCCTGTTCAAGCCCGGCAATTATATTACTGGCGCCATGCAGGTAAGTCAGGGGCTCTTTGTTTTCCGACGAATCGATGAGCTGATCACTGTCGTTATCAACGACCTTGTAGTGAATGCTGACCACCGAGTGTTGTTGTATGGGCATAACGATCTCCAGGTTGATTCCCGATTGGGATCTGGGGAATAAAAACCCGGGAAACTGGAAGCCTGGTGTTTTATTACCCGGTGTTTCAAGGCTAAGCCGACCTGAGTTTGATTTCGACTGGTCTTGCCTTGCAAGGAGGCAGTATATCAGGCAGGGGAGTTTGCAAAAAGTCCTTGCCTCGATGGCGCCGGAACGCGAAGAAGGGGGATAG
>JBATHL010000537.1:0-9536 GCA_049666745.1 Gammaproteobacteria bacterium | reverse complement strand
GCCGAGCTCCAAGCGATTCCATGGATGGACCAAACGGCGTTTTTTGCCGTTTGGGAGCGCCTTTTGCGGACTTACTCCCGAGGTAGCCTTTGGACGCCAGTGAACTAGCGATCAGTTGTTTTTATTCGGGGCAGTAGTGTGCGCAAGCGGGAATAACGGCTATTACTATCATCCTGCAAAACACGCCAACGTTTACCGATGCATCGGACTGCCGGGATCTTAAGATTGCAGCGAGTTATTAGAGCTTTAGCGGAGCTGTTCGGCGCAGGTGACGGGCCGCGGCTCATCTGCGCGATAAGTTGAAACCTCAGTCTGACCCCGGTTATTTTTAAATTTTATCGTTGATGACCAGTTCAAGCGTTTCACTGAAATCTGCGGAAATCGAGTCTGACAGCTGTTCGTAATCTCCCGGCTGTCTCGCGGGATTTCCCGAGACTGATACCCTGGCCCCTGCAATTATATTATTAGCACCGGAAATTGTTCTGCTCGGTATCATCGCATGACTGTCATTTAATGTTATTTCGAATGGTAATTCGCCAACTGTTTTACGTACCACGGCAAGGGGCGGACCGGGGTTCTCCACTGCGCGCACGAAGACGAATACTGCAGCATCGGGCGATAGTTCGTTTTGCAGAGCCGGGTTTAGCGATACCCTTAGCTTTAAACCCGCAGATGCATTCGCGCCTGCCTGGTCATTGCCCGACTTAATCTTGTAGTCTCGAAAATCGATTGAGGAAGAATCGTTCTGACTGAAAGAATCAATCCGCGGTAATGGTTGCCAGCTGCCTGTATAGCCCAGGGCTTTGGCCTTTTCGAACGCTGCCTCCGCCTCTTCGAGGCGATTCAGGTGGTAATAAGATTTTGACAGTAATACCCATCCATCGACATCGTCCGGCTGCGCTTCCAGTCGTTGCTTCAGGCCGACCAGTAATACGTCGACTGATTCGAGATCAGTCGTTGAATCCTGCTTGCCTGGGGTGGTGGTAACAGACGGGGTGGCCTTGAACTCCTGCATAAGGTCCCGTTCTACCGGACTGGATAACCGGGTAGTCGCAAAATAGGTAACCACTGCGGTCAGCGTTATCGCGATGAGTATTGCAATGAGTAACTTTATCGATGTTACTAACTTTAATGAAGACATAGTGTTTAACGGATTAGATTTGTTTGATGTTGTTTGTGCACGGCTAACGGTTGGTCGCTAAATCGATTTATGGATGATTTTATATCAATCAAATTTTCTGTCACTAACACGGTGACAACCGCTGCCGGCACAATTCCTGTTCTGTGAGACCGTACCGTTTTCGCCACCAATGTGATCCCCTTTGCGTTCGAAATCATTCGCATGACAGGCCGCACAGTCCGGAGCGTACTGCGGCCAGCGATACGGAATCGTATCATCTATGGGACTACCGTGGCAGGCGGTACAGCCTGGATCATTGCGGTGATTGCCCGGGTAGTCCCCCTGGGGACTATGGCTGAAGCTGGTCGGTGCCCAGCCATTGGTGGTATGACAGAGGTCGCACTGGAAAGTCGTATTTAAATGCCCGCCCGGTTTGGAGGTCGCGCCGCCGCCTGGTGAGTGACAGGTATCGCAGTTATCGACACTGCTGGCATCGTGCGTCCAGCTACCGCCAGCGAAGGTTGCGGTAGTATGACAGGAGGAACAGTCCAGGCTGGTCGGAATATGCGCCGGCACGGCATCCATCATGCCCGTCGCCGTATTGCCGTCATGGCAGGACGCGCAATTGTTGACGATGCCGGTATGATCGAAGGTTGCCGGGACGAAGCCGCCCGTGTTATGGCAGACACCGCAATCCTCATTGGTCACGACATGACTGGTTTTCTTGGGTGTCGCGAAACCGGCGCCGTGACAGGACGAGCAGTTATCCACGATGCCCGCGTGACTAAAGCTCGCAGGTTTGAAACCAGTGGTTTGATGGCAGTCGACGCAATCGCCGTTGGTCGGCACATGGAAGTTGCCTTTGCCGGTAGCAGTATCACCGTCATGACAGGATGCACAGTTGTTGACGATACCCTGGTGTTCAAACCTTGCATTGGCAAAGGAAGTCGGTGTATGACATACCGAGCAATCCTGGGTGATGGGGATGTGCGCCGGGTTGATTTTGGCAGCGGTGCCGGTTGCGTCGATACCATTGTGACACGACGCGCAGTTATCAACGATACCGGTATGATTGAATACAGCTGGTGCGAAAGTCCCGCCGGCCACGTGACAGACACGGCAATCCTCGGTGGTTACCACATGGGGAGGATTGACCTTCGCATTTTTGCCAGTGGCGGTGACACCGTCATGGCAGGAATCGCAGCGTGCGGCCAGCACGGCGGGGTCGGTATGGTCGACATATGCGTCGGCAAAATCAGTCGTGTTATGACAAAAAGCGCAATCGTTTGTGGTCGCGGGATGTGGCGGTGTGGGTGTCTTCCCCCTGGCGCCTATTCCAGCAAAGTTGCCATCGTGGCAGGAAACACAATTACCGGTAATACCCTCGTGAGCCAGCATCGTGGTTGGTGTGAACCCGGCCACCGTATGGCAAGTATCGCAATCCTGGCTAGTCGGCACATGGCTTGCTGTTTTTACGAGTAGAGGATTAGCGGGAAAGAATTGACTGGTATGACAACCTTCGCAGCCATTGGTGATGTTTACATGTTGCGTCGCGAGAAACGTTGTCGAAGTAAAAGTTGTGCTTGAGTCATGACAATCACTGCATACCTCCAGTGCCGGGATATGATTAGGCTTCTTGTCTAGTGCACCCACGGCGACATAATCGGGGTTGCCATTGTGGCAGCTTTGACAATTGCCAGTGATACTCGTGTGAGCGAAGTTCAGCGCCGGCTTGAACGGGTCTGTGGTGGTGTGGCAAACGACGCAGTCCTGGGCTGTCGGCAGATGGTTGCCAGGCATGCCGGTACTGATGTTACCGTCGTGACAGGACACGCAGTTGTTAAAAACGCCCGCGTGGTTGAATATTGCCCCGGTAAAGGTAGTTGTGCTGAAGTGGCAATCGGCGCAATCCTGGTTGTCGGGGACGGTCGGTATGTGGTTAACGGGCTTGCCCGCACTGATCACGTCGTTGTGGCAAGCCGTGCAACCATTATTGACATTGGCATGATCATAGGTGCCGGTGCTAAATGTGCCCGGGGTATGGCAAACACTGCAATCTAGAAGCGTCGGCATGTGGGCATATAAAGGGGTGCTGGGAGGCATGCCGCGCGCCGTACCGGATCCATCGGCAATATGACAGGCGAGCCCGCAATCACTGACGATGCCGGTATGATCGAATCCGCCGACGAAGGTATCGGTACCGTGGCAGGTGCCGCAATCGGCGATGGTCGCTGGATGGGGATTAGGCGCGGATGACTTCGGCGGCGCATTAATCGTGTTGGTCTCATTGTGGCAGGATTCGCAGCTTTGTACTGAGGAATCAATCAGGCGATGGTTGAACACGCCGCCCATATTAAAGCTCACGATCCCATGGCAGGTACCACAATCGACTGCCGGGATGGGATGACCGTTGGGTGGCCCAATCGCCGAAACGCCATGACAGGAATCACAGGTGATACCCGCACCGACAACATCGGGGCCGGTATGGTCGGGGAATGCATTGAGGAAGGTTTCAGTCGTATGACAGGATATGCAGTCCGAGTTGGTGACCGGGTGAGTGCCGGGCGGGATGTCGGCTGTAGTCGTTGTCTTGCCTATGGCCGCAATACCATTGTGACAGCCCAGGCATCCACTCGATATACCCGTGTGATCAAACTTGCCGTCCGTGCCAAGTTCAAAAAAACTGGTGGTATTGTGGCAGTTATCGCACTCGGCGCTGGTCGCTAGATGAAAATCGGATTTACCGATGGCCACCACGCCGTTATGGCATTGGCTGCAGTTGCCAAACACTTCCTGGTGGTCGACAAAAGTAACCATGTCAAAACCCAGCGGGGTATGGCAGGTTTCGCACATACTACTGGCAGCGATGTGATTCGCCGACTTACCTGGTATCTTGCCCGGCCCCGGTAAAGCATCGACTTCGTCGCTATGACAATCCAGACAAATTGATGACAATCCCTCGTGATTGGCAGGGCCGGTTGGTCGTTCGGGACTAACGGTGGCCACGACAAGTTGCACCGCGCGCTCGCTGTAAATTCCATCGGCGTTGACGACGAGTTGGGCCCTGTAGTCTCCCCGGACATCGGCGACGAAACTGGGATTCTGCGTGGTGGCGTTTTGCAGTACCGCGTTACTGCCATCGGGTTTAGACGAGAAGGACCACTGAAAGCCCAATGGTTTCTCCGACGACGTATACGAATTGAGGTCGCTAAGGTTGGCCGTCTGACCGACTCGAACCGCGACGACAGGCCCCGTTCTGGCAACTATTTCGACGGCTCTGGGTGCTACTGCGGGCGCCTCTACCTGCGGCAGCTCGGCATCTCCCGCACCGCCACCGCACCCGGCGACAAGCACGCCTAGCAGGCATGCGAATAAGCCGCCAGTCAGCGTTCGAAACATCCCTGGTATGAGCATGGTCAGCGTCATTATCTTAAGTGATTGATTTACCTTGTATTTCCTAACAGTCAAGCCGCCTTTTTATTGAGAAATCTGCCCTGTATTGTTGATATAGTTAGTAATAATGGGAATAATATCCCAAAATAAGAAGGCTTGATAGGGGAATAATTCGCTAAAGTGTTGATCCTTTTAATACAATTCCAGGCATCCCCTGCGAGCATGCCCATATCACTCACTGGATAAACTGAGCCCTTTGTCTGAAATCAGGAGGATTTTGTTACCAACCCTTACGCTATCGATATTAGAAGAAATAGGCATACCCGGCATACAGCCTGTAAGTTATCTGTCTGTCCTGGTTGGGTAAATCCAGATCGGAGTATTCGATACCAAAATCGGTCTCGAAATTCAGTTTTTTGGTCGCCCTATAGGTCAGCTTAAGCGCTGTATTGAAAATCCATTGATCGGGTCTGCCGTCTTTACCCTGGCGGTTGTCCAGCCGAACACGCGGGTCGTAAATCAAATCGAGATAGCCCGGGAATCGGGATCGCAGACGAACTGACTGGGTGTCGCTCGAGGTCGAGTTCAGCAAGCGCAAGCCGACCGTGCTGTAATCATCCTGCAAAAAGTAGCCCCTGACAGAATAGTCCAGCGATACCTGGGTACTATCCGTGTCATCGATCGCCAGTACGCCGTCCGATTCCTCAGTTGCATCCAGATAAAAAGTCGATAAATCGAAATATATCTGCCTGTCGGTATCGATCTGGTAGTTGCCACCGAAATAAAGGTTGGTAGCACGGCTGGTTCGGTCCTGTGCTAACTGGTAGATCTGGTCATCCGTAAGCCTGTCCGTAAGTCCGTCGATCGAATCTACCGCTTGCCCCTGCAAGGCATTGAGCGTTGACAGGGTCGGGGAGTATCCATAGTTGGCGGTTAGATTAAAATCCCATTGAGTGCTATAGCGGTAATTTGCAATCAGCGTGAGATTGTTCAAATCCTCGTAGAAGGTATCGTAGTCAATGATGCCGTAAACAAAGCTGACCTCGTTTCGATATTCGATTTCGCTACCCACGGACTGCCGGTCGGTAAGCCCTGAAATTTCCTGCTCGACGAAATACAAATCCACGTCCACGGAGTCGTAGGGGCTAAAGGATATATTTACGCCATAGAAAGAATGGTCGGTATCTACATCGTCATAGTAAGACTGCACCAGGTAGCCTAATGCGTAGGTCATCTGAAATGCAGAACGCGATGTATCTTTATAGGAAATACCGTCAAAGCGCTGGTTTACTCCCGTGAGAGTGCGAGTTTGACGCCCGCCGACCAGACGCAGATCTTCCGTGGAGTAACTGATATTTGCACTTGAAACCGATGAATCGGTTTCATCCTCCTGCAGGTCATTGATTAAACTGGCATCAAGCCCGATCGCCCATACATCGGCCTCTGTCCTGCGTGCCATTTGCAGGCCGACGTTGGTAACAAAAAGGCGGTTGACCGACTCGGGACCGTCGTCGTCATCGTTCAATCCATCGATTATATCGTCTCGATAATACTGTAATAGCGAACCACGATAATCCCAGCCGCCCGCGTCAGGTTTTTCGTCCGCTTCAGCCAGGCGTGCCCTTGGCTCGACACTCATGGTGCGGATACCCTGCAGGCGATTCGAGATTCTTGTCGAAACCTCTTCAGGTGGATCGGTATCGAGGGCAGTTTCATACAACACCACCGCCTGGTTCAACCTGGCCCTGCGTTCGCCGATGGTGCCGGCGAGTTCAGCCTGCCGTTCGCGGGTAGCACCGGCAAGCTCGAGAGAGTCGCGAATCTGTGGCAAATTTTCTGTCGCGCCTTCGTTCCAGTATTCTGCTGAAATCTTTTCCGTGATTGCAATGACGCGCGCGTAATCTTCATCCAGAAAAGCCTGCCTGGCTGATAGTAGTAAGGTATCAGCGGTATCCACTTCAATTTTGATTGTTTCGGCGGGCCGTGTGTCGCCCGCTTTGGGTTCCTCGCCGACGGCTGAATCTTCTAAATATGTGCGTATTTGTTGCCGTTCCGCATTTGACCTCTGGTAAATCCAGGCATCGACAAAAAGTGGTTTCAGTTTGCCGAGAGCCGCTCTTGCATCCGCGGTACTCTGGAAATTTCCCAACGCCAATCGGTAATAGGCTTTTCCTTTTACCCTAACCTTCGTCTGATAAACAAACTGCTCCTGCAACGCCGTCTGTTGCGTTTGCGACAGGTCGGTGAAAGGTTGCGTGTTTGATGCTAAAACAATTGCGAGAGGTTGCACCCGTGTAGCTTGAAGCGGTTTAATGAATACGGTTTCCAGGCCGACAAATTCGTAGCTGGCTGCCGAAACCTCAGGCATAAAAACCAACCAGAGGCTGACACAGATTATTCCGGCAAGCGATTTTACGAGTCTGCAATCAATCACTGGACGCAGCATGAGCACAGCTTCTGCAATGACTTGTCATGGTTAAAGAGCAATCTGTCTGCACCTGACCGACTCGACTACGGCGTCGCCGGAACCCAGCCGGTTGTGTTATGACAGAGCTCGCAGGCGTTGCTCGACGGAATGTGTCCGGGATTTTTGCCCTCGGCGATGACCCCGTTGTGGCAACTGAAACAGGTTCCGATTACCGACGCGTGATTGACTCTAGCCGGGCTCCAGCGCCTGGTGTTATGACAGTCCTCGCAGGTAGGGGCGGACAGGAGGTGCCCGGGATTTTTGCCCTCGGCGATTGCACCATTGTGACAACGGATACAGTTGCCGGAGATACCCACATGATTGTAGCGCGCACCCACCCAGGTGATCGTATTGTGACAGTCATCGCAGGTATTCGAACTCACGACATGCCTGGGATTTTTGCCCCCGGCGACAACGCTGTTGTGACAGCTCTGACAACTTCCGATTACGGCAACGTGGTCCACTCTAAACACGTCGGTCCATACCGTGGGCGTGTGACAAACCTCGCATTCACCGATGACCCGTATATGCTGGCTGGTCGGGGCGCTGGCTTTTATCCGACCAGACAGCGAATGGCATCTGGCGCATTGCGTCGGCGTACCAATAAAAACCCCCTGTACGTGACAGGCTTCGCAACGCACCAGGGCATGTTTGAAATCCAGCGGAAAGCGCGTGTCGTCATGATCGAAATCCGGGCCAATCTCAAGCGCAGTGGCACCACCTGCATAAAGGCCGCACAGCATCAGCAAAGCCGTCAAGGAGAAGCGAAGGCTTAGCAGCCCTGGTCCGGATATCGCTTTATTTTTTCTGATTTTCATATGTTTTCCGCCGCGGATGTTCCCTGACCCCGCTATCCAGTGATCCTCGATCTAGCGAAGATTTATAGTGCTAAAACTCTTTTCTTTGTGGCACCGGTTACAGGAGTCACCGAACTGCCCCTGGTGAATGTCGTCGTTGCGGTGACAGTCGATACAACTCCAGTCTTTATCGCTAGACTCTTGCCGGGGACTGGAGTGACAGGTATGGCAATGTAGATCAGCGTGTGCATGCCTGAGCTTGAATGATGTTTCGTCGTGATCGAAATCCCAGATCAACCAGGCGTTAGAGTTATGGCATAGCGCACAGTCTTCACCCAGTCCCTGCTTGTGTACATCGTCGGCACGATGACAATCGTCACAGCGATCACTGGTATCGCCAAAAACCGAAGTTAAGTGACAGGCTTCACACCCGGTGGCGTCATGCTGACCAATCAGCGGGAAAACACTCAGGTCATGGTCAAAGCGGACCTTGTGTTGCCAGGAAATCTCATTGTGACATTGACTGCACTCGATGCCCTGTTCCTCCTTATGGGCATCGTCCAGCTTATGACAGCTGTAACAGGCGGTATCGATTTCCCGGGTTTCATCACCGGGAAGGTGGCAAGCCGCACACAACAGTTCTTCATGTCCACCCTTCAGCGGAAAGTCGGTTTTTGTGTCATGATCGAAAGTCGAAATATCCCAGCCTTTGGGCGTGTGACAATCCTGGCACTGCTTGCCATTTCTCCTCTTGTGAACGTCGTCAGCGCGATGACAGCTGTAGCAGTTACGCGGGTTTCTGCCATTTTCTGAAATCCTGTATTCGGGCGCATGACATTCGTTACAGGTTTGCTCGCGGTGCTTGCCTTCGAGGTTATATTTGGTATCCCGGTCATGATCGAAAATTGACTTGTTCCAGCCTTTCTCCTGGTGACAGTCGTTACAGGTATTACCAAATCGTTCGGCATGGATATCCCTGATCGCGTGGCAATCTACACACCGCCTGGGCGTATCTTTGTATTTGCCTTTGAGGTGGCAGGCGTTACAGGTTACCTGCTGATGTAAAAACTTCAGTTTGAAGTCTGTCTTGTCATGATCAAACTCGGACTTACCCCAGGCATTCGGGTTATGGCAATCAGCGCATTTTTTGCCAAACTTGCCATCGTGGGCGTCGTCTTCGGAATGACAGTCATAGCAGGCATGTTTTGCTTCCCGATGCTTTTTATCTTTCTTATGGCAGCCGCCACAGTCGGCTGACTGGTGTTTACCTGCTAACTCGAAATCAGTGGAGCGATGGTCGAACTTGTCTTCATCCAGCCATACTATCCCGGCATCAGGGCCCTTGTGATCGCTGTGGCAGGCTTTACAATCGAGGTTGCTGGCATCCTTGTCTTTACCATGAAAGCCCTGCTTGTTGCGTATATCCTCGGCTACCGGTTCATGGTCATGGCAGCCAAGGCAGAGTTTTTTCTGGGTCGTATCACGCAATCGAACATGGCAGTTGGTGCACTCTGATTTGAATTCATCATGGCTTGCAATCAACTCCCCCGGCATGAAGAATTTTTCCACTTCAATCGCTAGCGCATTTTCAGCGTAGCTGGCTGCAAGCAGTAAAAGTACACAATAAACAGCTCTCATCAATACAAATGAACCGCGGCGACATGCACCAGGCCAGACAGAATCAGCATGATAAAAAGCGGCAGATGGAGGATGTGCCAGTAGGAAAACAGGATTTCCCTGGTTCCCAGCGAACATATCG
>JBATHL010000536.1:0-5701 GCA_049666745.1 Gammaproteobacteria bacterium | reverse complement strand
CGGCTCGCCCAGACTGGCCCGCGTACGTCACGGGGCGTATCGATCAAATCCTGCAAATTACTCACGATCATGATGTTATTCCTGGTTATCCACGCGGAATCATATCATCAAAAACTCCGTGCTCGCGGCGCGCAAAACAGCACAATAACCTGTAGCATCGGCGGAATATTATTTTGCTGGCCCGAAACTCGCAGCTTGAGCTCGAGCACAGGGATCGTTAAGGTTTAATGACTATGCAAAAATTAACTTCATATACCGCAACCCTGCAGGAAGCCATGCAGACCTGGCGGCATGATATTCATCGTCACCCCGAACTGGCCTTCGAAGAACAGCGCACGGCGGACAAGGTCGCGGAGTTACTGACCGGGTTCGGCCTGGAAGTGCACCGCTCGATCGGCAACACCGGGGTGGTAGGCGTGCTCAAAAAAGGTAACAGTGAACGTGCTATCGGTTTGCGCGCCGATATGGATGCGTTAAAAATACTCGAACAGAATACCTTTGAATATCGATCGGTTGACGAGGGCAAAATGCACGCCTGCGGGCATGACGGTCACACCGCAATGCTGCTTGGGGCGGCACAGTATCTTGCCAGCAAGGGCAAGTTTGACGGTAGCGTGATATTTATTTTTCAACCCGCCGAGGAGCATGGCGAAGGTGCCAGGGCAATGATCGAAGACGGTTTGTTTGAGCGTTTTCCGGTCGATTCGGTGTTCGCCATACATAACTTTCCGTCATTGGCGACCGGCAAATTTGCGATACGCGCCGGGTCGATAATGGCAGCCGAAGACAACTTTGAAATTACCATCAACGGGGTCGGCTGCCACGCGGCAATGCCGCATCTGGGCAAGGACCCGATCGTCATCGGTGCTGAAATCGTAAGCGCCATGCAGTCGCTGGTATCACGCAGCCTCGACCCGATGGATAATGCAGTGGTTTCTTTCACCGAATTCCTGACCGACGGCACGACCAACGTGGTGCCTGGACAGGTGATTTTGAAAGGTGATACCCGGTCGTTGACCACGGCTGTACAGAAGCATATCGAAAGCACCATGGAACGCATCGTCAGCGGTATCTGTGCCGCCCACGGCGCGAGTTACGAATTCAGCTACCGACATAATTTTGTGCCCACCGTGAATACGCCCGTGGAAGCCGAAATCGCAGCCGATGTAGCCCGCAGCGTGGTGGGCATGGAAAACGTCGTCGGCGATAGCCGGCCGGTAATGACATCCGAGGATTTCGGCTACATGTTACAGGCTCGACCGGGAGCGTACCTGTTACTGGGTAACGGTGAAGACGGGGTCGGCGGGTGTAGCTTGCATAACCCGGCTTATGATTTTAATGATGACATCCTCAGCATCGGTGCTGATTTCTGGGTCGCGTTGGTAGAGAGTCAGCTAAGCGCTGGATAGACGGTGAATTCGAACAGCAAACCACCTGGCAGCTTCGGCACCGCCGCCTACGGCGGTGATAACTGGTCGCAGCGCAATGCCAGCCATGCCGAGGAAATCGGTCATATCTGGGCGCAATGTGGCATCGACTCCGAATGGCGTAATCTGCAATCAGTATTACTGCATAGCCCGGGAGAAGAGTTAAACGCCTCGCAGGATGATCACGAGTCGGTGCAGATGCTGGATGCCGTCGACCTGGTCAAGGCAAGGGAGGAGCATGCCGCAATGGTTGATGCGTTCCGGGCGCAGAAGGTCGAGGTGCATTTCGTCGAACCCGATCTTCCCTGCCAGCCTAACCAGATGTTCTGTGCCGATCTGTTTGTCATGACTCCCCAGGGCGCAATCCTGGCCAGGCCTGCGTCGACGGTGCGCGCGGGCGAAGAACGTTGGGTAGCGCGCAAGCTCGCCGCACTTGGAATACCGCTACTGGCGACGCTGACGGGCAATGCCTGCTTCGAGGGTGCGGACCTGATGTGGATCGACGAAACCACCGCGATGATAGGACGCGGCCTGCGCACCAACGACGAGGCAATCTCCCAGATCGGGGCGCTGCTGGCGAGGATGAATATTGAATTGATAGATGTCGATATGCCGTTCGGTACCATGCATTTCATGGGTATGTTGCGCATCGTCGACCGCGACCTTGCTCTCTGCTGGGCGCGTCGCACTCCCCATCGAACCGTACGTCTGCTGCAGGAGCGGGGCTACACGGTTAAATTCCCCGATTTTGTCGATGACCAGCAAAGCCATCGTGGCATCAACTTCGTTACCCTGGGGCCCAGGCGGATTCTGATGGTTTCGGGTTTGCCCGAAATACAGTCCACTTATGAAAGTTTCGGTATCGAGTGCCTGACCTGCGTCACCGACGAACTCAGCAGGGCGGCCGGCAACGTGGGATGCCTGACCGGTATCCTGCGGCGCGAGCAAATTGGTTAAAACTGCAGCCTTTGAATTTTTTTGCATCTGCCAGTTGATCTAGGCACAATCACGCCCAGTCACCGCCCAGGATCACGAATTGAAACCCGTCATTGAAGAACGTGTCGCGCAATTGCTCACCAGCGACATCAGAAAGCTGTTACGCGGCCGCAAGGTCGGCCTCGAAAAGGAAAGCCTGCGCGTCGCCGTCGGTGGCAGTATTGCGCAAACACCACATCCCGTCGCGCTGGGCTCCGCGCTCACGCATCCGAGCATTACCACCGATTACTCGGAAGCGTTGATGGAGTTTGTAACGCCGCCGTTTCATCATTTTTGCGATACGCTGCAGTTTCTCGACGATACCCACCGCTACGTCTACAGCAAGCTCGACAATGAAATCCTGTGGGCCAGCAGCATGCCCTGCGTGGTCGAGGGCGATGCCAGCATTCCGATCGCGCAATATGGCAGCTCCAACGCCGCACAGATGAAATCAGCCTATCGCCGCGGCCTGGGGCACCGTTACGGGCGCATGATGCAGGCCATTGCCGGGGTTCACTTCAACTATTCCTACCCGGATGAATTCTGGCAACTTTACCAGTCGTTACTGGGCGATAAACACGATCCGCAAAGCTTCATCTCGGAATCCTATATCGGCGTGGTACGCAACCTGCAGCGTAACGGCTGGCTGGTACCCTATCTGTTCGGCGCGTCACCGGCCATTTGCGCATCTTTCCTGGGAGCTCAGCCGACATCTCTGGAGAAATGGTTCAAATATTCCTATTACGCACCCTATGCAACCTCGTTACGCGTGGGTGATATCGGTTATCAAAACAGCAAGGAAGGCGATGCCGGCATCAAGGTCAACTACAACAGCCTGCAGGGTTATGTCGACAGTCTGACCCATGCGATTTCCACGCCATACCCCGAGTACAAGGAAATCCCGCTGATCAGCAATGGTGAATGGCAACAACTCAATACCAATATCCTGCAGATCGAGAACGAGTATTACTCCAGCGTGCGGCCTAAACAGATCCTGCAGGGTGAAGAGAAACCGTCGCTGGCGCTGGCCAGACGCGGCGTCGCCTACATCGAACTGCGTTCACTCGACGTCAATGCCTACGAGCCGCTCGGCATCAGCGAAGAACAGATGCGCTTTCTGGAATCGTTTTTATTGTTCAATTTGCTGTCACCCAGTGAACCTTATAGCGACGCGGAACTGATCGAAATCAAGCACAATATCAACGCCGTCGCCCAGCGTGGTCGCGATCCACAATTGAAATTGAGACGCGCCGGTGGTGAAATCCTGTTGCGCGACTGGGCCAACGAAATCTTCGAGCAAATGTCTGCCGGTTGTGAATTACTGGATAAAGACGTTGAGGGGTTCACCTATTGTTCGGCGCTGCAGCAACAACGCGCCAAAATCATGGACCCCGATCTGACCCCGTCGGCACGCATGCTTGCGGAAATGGCCGAGAACAAGGAAGAGTTTTATCATTTCGCCCTGCGCATGTCGCAACAGCACCAACAATGGTTTGCCGAACGTCCACTGGATGTCGACAAGCTCGCCAGCTTTGAAGCGGCAGCTCGTGCCTCGATTGAAAAACAACAGAAAATCGAGCGGGAAGACGATATCCCGTTCGCAACTTTCATGCAGAATTATTTCAATCAAGCCTGATCATCGATTTCTAATTTCAGGATAAAAAATCATCCTGCCAGGCCTGGTAGCTGGCGTCTCGAGTTAGCCGCTTTATCAGATCCGCAGATGCAATGCCTTTCAGCCCCGCCGGTGCACTGCCCTCGCGCAGGGCTTTGAGCGTGTCATGCATTGCCTGAACCGCTGCCATGAAAGGCTGGTGTCCCTGCAAACTGACCCGTACACCGCATTCAGCCAGGTAATTCGTGTCCTGCAACTCCGCGCCGGAACCGCCGAGCATGATTGGCGCATCGAGTTCAGTGGCAATCGCCTCCAGCTCCGGCCGGGTCTTGACGCCGACAAACATGATGCCATCGACGCCGGCGTCGAGATAAGCCTGCGCGCGCCGGATTCCATCCTCGACGCCATTCGGCCCTACCGCGCTGGTGCGACCCAGTACAATCAGGTCAGGATCCTGCCGGCCGGCAAGCGCGGCTTTCATTTTGCCGACCCCTTCCACTACCTCGAGAAACTCGGTGCCGTGATTACCAAATCGATTCGGTAATAACGTATCTTCAATCGTAAGACAGGCAACCCCGGCACTTTCCAGTTCTTCGACACAACGTTTGACGTTGAGCGCGTTGCCATAGCCATGGTCGGCATCGACGATCAGCGGTAATTCACCGGCGCGGCAGATACGCTGCGCCTGGTCGGCGAATTCAGTGAGGGTTAAAACGATGATGTCAGGCGCACCCAGCACTGTCAGGGAAGCTATAGATCCGGCAAACATGCCGGCTTCAAAGCCCAGGTCTTCGGCGACTCGTGCTGAAATCGGGTCGTATACCGACCCCGGGTGAATGCATTGGGTCCCGTTAAACAGGGCGCGTAGCTTTTGCCGTCGAGCGGTGCAATTCATAGGCTGGTTTCCAGTTGGCGGAGATATCGTCTGTAGCGCTACATACTAACATCTCTCACTACCTGGCTGGAACCGGGACGGATCAGGCTTCTCTGACAAGACCTGTTTTCGGCATCTCGTCGAGTTTTTTCTCATACATCAGCACGTCGGCTTCGCGCAGCAAATCATCAACCGTACAATCCTGGTCAGGCTCTATACTGACTATGCCATCGGAAAACTCAATGTCGTACCCTCGATCTGCGTGAGCGTTATACACGTCAACCAGGCTGCGAAATCGAATCACAATCTCACCTGCAAGCTTTTCTTGCGTGTTGGTAAGCAGCACCGCAAATTCATCACCGCCAATACGCGCAAATACGTCTGAATCGCGAAACGATTTTCGCATCAAGCCAGCAAAGGCGACCAGCGCCCGATCGCCCTCGGCATGACCGAACTGGTCGTTGATCGGCTTGAATTTATCAAGATCGAGAAAAACCATCGATACCGGTGTTTGCTGACGCGCACACAGGCTAATGCTGTTTTGTGCCAACGACGCAAAACCCCTGCGATTCGATATCTTGGTCAGATCGTCGATGGTCGCCATATGCACCGCGCTCAACTCGCTTTCCGCCATCTCGGCCAGGTCGCGCAGCATATCGAGATCGTCCTCGTCGAGGCTGCGTGGTTGCTGGTCGATGATACAAAGCGTACCGAGCTTGCTGCCATTCAGGTAGCGCAGCGGAACGCCGGCGTAGAAGCGAATATTGGGTGGACCGGTGACCAACGGATTGTCCGCGAAGCGCTCATCCT
>JBATHL010000535.1:0-8124 GCA_049666745.1 Gammaproteobacteria bacterium | reverse complement strand
CGTGCGCGTTTCTTGTCGTCAGATTTAATAATCGTCCAGGGTGCGTCGGCGGTATCGGTATAAAAGAACATTGCCTCCTTGGCCTCGGTATAGTCGTCCCACTTGTCGATCGATGCCTGGTCGATGGGCGATAATTTCCATTGTTTGAGCGGATCGCTTTTGCGGGACTCGAATCTACTGCGCTGTTCATCCTGGGTTACCGAGAACCAGTACTTGAACAGCAGGATGCCGGAGCGTACCAGCATGCGTTCGATTTCCGGGCACTGGCGCATGAATTCAAGATAAGCGGTCGGATCGCAAAAGCCCATGACGCGTTCAACGCCCGCGCGATTATACCAGGAACGATCAAGCAGGACGATTTCACCGGCCGAGGGCAGGTGATTGATGTAACGCTGGAAGTACCATTGTGTCTGCTCGGCTACCGTGGGTTTCTCCAGTGCCACGACTCTTGCGCCACGCGGATTGAGGTGTTCCATGAAGCGTTTTATCGCGCCACCCTTACCGGCTGCATCCCGGCCTTCAAACAGAATCACAACCTTCTTGCCGGAATCCTTGACCCATTTCTGCACCTTGAGCAACTCGACCTGCAGTAAGGCCTTGTCTTTTTCATACGCCGACTTTTTAATCCTGTCCTCGTAAGGATACATCCCGTTTTCGAATCTGCGGATTACATCCATGCGCTCGAGTTCATGCTCGGCGAGGCTGTTATCTTCCAGTGACGGGGTATCGAATTGAGTATTGTCGTCGGCGGACAGCGCCGCGGACGCTGCGGTGTTATTGGTTTCGGTCATGTCTGCAATCTGATGATTTTGTTCGCAGGGATTATATCACCGCGCGACCAATTAACCATGCATAGCAAATTTTCAGTTGACGCAGGTCAAGAATTTTTCGTTACGCTATAATGCCGGCATGGATAAAGACAGCCTAAAGTCAGTGCAGGCGGTGGCCGATCGATTACTTAAGCATCGGCAAAAAGTCTGTACCGCGGAATCCTGTACCGGCGGATTGATTGCCAAAACCTTTACCGATCTCGCGGGCAGCTCGGACTGGTTTGAGCGTGGTTTTGTAACCTACAGCAACGCGGCAAAGACCGACATGTTGGCCGTGCCGGCATCGCTAATCGAGGACTATGGTGCGGTCAGCGAAGCGGTGGCAACCGCGATGGCGAGTGGAGCGTTGCGTCACAGTCAGGCAGATTATTCGATCGCTGTCACCGGGGTTGCCGGTCCCGGGGGTGGTAGCGATGACAAGCCGGTGGGCACGGTCTGGATCGCGCTGGCCTCGGCCGGGCAAATGGTGGCCAGGCGTTATCAGTTCGATGGTGATCGACAGGCAGTGCGCGCGGCAACGATGCAAACCGCGCTTGAATTACTGCTCGACCTGATTAGCGCATAGCGGACCGGATTCAGGACCTAATCGCGGTTTGCTCGCTGAATTGCCAGGCGGGTGAATACCGGGCCGATAATTTCAAACACGATCGTCGATGCGATAACAATCGGTAACATGATCTGGCGATACTCGGGAAAGCGGTTCGATGCCACCAGCGCCATGCCGATAGCGACCCCGGCCTGGGGCAGCAGTGCAACGCCCATCCAAAGTCGATCATCCTGTCCTGAGTTGCTCAGGTAACCTCCGACCCAGGCGCCCAGGTACTTGCCTAGCGTGCGGCATAAAATATAGACCGCACCGACAACGCCGATGGCGCCGAGCGCGTCGAATTCCAGTGATGCGCCTGCGAGCACAAAGAATACGACCATGAACAACGACTCGATACCTTCGATCGCGTGAAACGGGTAGTCATGGTGGCGTGCCAGGTTGGCGACGACGGCACCCATGACGATGGCCGCGATCAGAAAAGACACGTTCAGCCACAGCGCGATGCCACCGCAGAGCAGGACGATGCCGAGCGCCTCGCTGAGCATGGGCTGGCCCTGCTTGATGCGCCCGGTCAGGTAGGCGGCAGGCAGGCCGATTGCTGTGCCGACTATCACTGCGCCACCCAGTTCCCAGGCCACAACCCCGATAAAGCTGGTTTCGCCGGCGAGCCCGTTCAGCGAGGTTACGATCGCCATGCCGATACCGAACAGTAACAACGCCCAGACGTCGTCAAGAACGACGATCAATAATAGCAACTCGCTGAATCTGTTTTTTATACCCGATTCCTGCACCACGTCAAGAATGGCCGCGGGCGCCGTAGCCGCCGCGAAACAACCGAGCAGTAACGCGATAGGGGTCTCGACGCCCAGCGCGACCATGCCGAGAAAAACGGCCATGGCCGGTAAAACCGCGGCGCAGATCGAAATCGAGAATGACATTCCGGTATGGCCTTGTAAAGAGGTCCTGGTTAGCTTGCCACCCAGCAGGAAACCCACCACTAGCAAGGTCATTTCGGCGATCAGTCCGAACCGGTCGACGAACAGGCGTGGTATCAGGTTGAGTGCATTAGTGCCGATAATCGCACCAAACATCAACAACAGGGTCGCACGCGGCAGAAAGGTTCTTTTTGCGATAGTCGATAACAACAGTCCGACCAGCAAAATCCCGCCCAGGGTTAACATGAACGGTGACGATATGTTGATGTGCGTCGTTTCCATTAAATCAGTCAGCGGCTTTTTCTATGCCGTTACAATACATGAATTACCCCTGGGTCGTGATTATCCCGGCCGCGAAAAAACCATTCGACGGATTCGGTTACCCGTCGCCGCAAGCACGCCAAAGTTCGGCACAGTGACGGTTGGTTCCGTCAGCTCGACGTTGTCGATTGACGGCACAACCATCATCGCTGGTTCGGTATCGCTAAATCGTAATAGCGCATCAGTTTAGACTCAGATAAGCGGGCTTGAATAGTAGCATTTCCTGTCGGCGGCGCTTGCGTGGACGTTTAATCCTGGATTGCTGATGCTTGCCCCCGAGCAAACATGTTATCAAGTTCGGGCATTGAACAGCGAAGAAAATACGCTCACAATTACCGGATTGCATTCGCAGCTGATCCTTTAAAGCGGATCACGGCGAGACATGACCAGGCGGATCGACATATGCTTTTAATCAACCGCGATTATCGGTTCAGGATGCTTACGTTGTGCAGTTGCCTGCTGTTTTACGCCTGCGCTGCGGAACCCACCGACCAGGCTGTCCCAGCGCAAACGACCGCCGTGAAAACCTACTTTTATATTTGCGAGGGTGAAGATAAATCAATCGTCGTTACCATTAACGGTGACCAGGGCCACTTATTTTCTTACCAGCTTAGCCAGGCGCTGACGCGTAAACCTGAAGCGGACGCTTTTTCCGGTGGCGACGTTTATTATCGGCCGCACAATCCGTCCGGCCTCGCGCCGGGACAAACCGCAGAGATTACGATCGGGGGCGTCAGGCATGAGAATTGTAAAAACAATCCCCGGGCCGCGGTCTGGGAGGCGGCAAAGTTGCGGGGCGTCGACTACCGTGCACTCGGCCAGGAACCCGCCTGGCAGCTGGAGATCAGTGCTGACGAGGGATTTCTACTGATTACCGAATATGGCGCAAATCGAGTAGAGTTCCCATATTCCGAGCCGGAAGTTAACCAGGCGCAGCGTACTACGCGTTATGCCTCGCAGCTGGGCGATAACAGCATAAATATCACTATCAAGGGCAAAGCATGCAGCGACAGTATGAGTGGTGAAACCTTCAACAGCCGGGTCGAGATAGGCTGGCAGGGCAAGACCCTGTTCGGCTGCGGCAGGGCCCTGCATTGAAAGCCCGGATTGCAATTCTGGCCCTGTGTTTGCTGTCCAGCGCCTGCCAGAGCGGTCCGCAACAGGTGCAGGGGCTGTACAGTTTCGGACACGAGGTTAACGTGGTCTGCGTCGGGGATCCGAAAAGCTGTTACTGGCTGGTTGATACCAGCGCCGAGATCCGGCAGAAACTAAAACAACAGGTGGCGGATAAACCACCCTATACAGAGGTCTGCCTGAACCTGATCGCGGAACTGTTCGCGAAGAAAGCAGATGGCTTCGGCCAGGACTACGACGGTAGTATCCGTGTCCAGCAAATGCTGGGTACTTGCGACGATCGGGGCGTCATAAGCATAACCAGTCTCACAGATTTACAGCATCGTCGATGGGTACTAGACCGAATTAACGACCTCGAATTAATGGATTATGCCGGCCAACTGGGATTTGAACTGACCACAGCGCCTGAATTGTTACCCGAGCTGGATTTTGGCGAACAGGGCTTTCTTTCAGGCAACACCGGCTGTAATCGATTCAAGGGCCAGGCGAGTGTGGCGGATAATCAGCTGACGCTGGGACCTCTGGCCAGCACGCGCATGGCCTGCCCGGGTTTTGCCGGCGAGCTGGAGCTGCAGCTGCAGATGTTTTATTCGAACAGCCTCACCATAACCCGCCAGGCTGGATTCCTGTTTTTGCAAAGCGGGGAAAATATCCTCAAGTTTAAACTCAGGGACTGGGTGCAGTAGTTTTTCAAGAGAGCACCGCTGCGCGTTGTCTGCGTAAAATCAGTGGTTGGCTTTACCCACCCGGCACAGGTGAGTTTTCAGATTGGCCTGCTGCGAGATCGGATCGAGCCTGACGCTGGTTAAATGATTGACACTCGAACTCGGGTGATAAGGCTGTTGCTCATCCCACCCTATTGGAATGAAAACACAGTTCGGACGGATGCCGCGATGAATCCAGGCGCGTACCGTAATCCTGCCATTTACCGTTTCGACAAAAACGTCATCACCATCTTTTACCCCTAGTGTCGCTGCTTTGCGGGGGTGAATCTGGCAATATAATTCAGGCCACATCTCCTGCGCCTGCCAGAAATAATGCGTCCAGGAATGAAAGTGCGGCGCGGGTGGTCGCCCGGTAACGAGCTCGGTATCGAAGGCCGCGTCGCGGGTGACCTGTTCGTTGACGATCCGCCCCGGGTAGACCAGGGTCTCTTCACTGAAGAAACTCGAAGGTCTGGCGATCGTGTCATAGCGGATATGTGGCAGGGTCACGAGCTGCTCCGCCTCGGTGTAAAACTCGGGTAACGCCGACAGTCCCATCGCCGCAAACTTGCGCTCCTGTTCGGGCGTCCAGAATTCCAGTTTCCCGCTCGGGGTCGGATAGCCGAGATCTGCATCGGGCTTGCTACGCATAAGTTCGGTGACATATACCGGGTCGATTTCGCCGGGTCCTCCGTCGAAGTAGGGCAGTCGTACCGTTCGATTGGACAGGCTGGTCAAACGCTCGGTGGTTGCCGCGGCCAGGTCGGGGGTGGCGGCGACCAGGACTTCGTCCCAGAGCTTGCGCGGATCCTTGTAGTCGTCTTTCAATACATCGTCGAAACCGAATTTTTTGCCTAGCTCGATCCAGAACCAGTGATCGGACTTCGCCTCCCCGGGTGGATCGATAAACTTGTCGTTCCAGACGATGCGCCGATCTTCGGCAAAACGCGTGGTGCCGCCTTTTTCGATCCCGCTCGACATCGGTAACACATAGTCGGCGAAGCGTGAGCTGGCGTTTTTGAACAGTTCCAGGTGTACCACCAGGTCGAGCGCCTGAACCGCCTTGCGCGCACGGTTCTGATTGGGCCATTGTGCCAGCGGATTGTTACTCGTGATCAACGCTTTTATCGGATAAGGATTGCCGTCGAGCATCGCCTCCATCCAGGAAGACGGATTCTTGCCGACCGCTGCGCGTGTGTCGGCTTTACGGCCACTGGGGATCAGCGGTGGATTCCAGTTCATTTCGGAGGAAACATTGAAATAGCCGCCGCCCTGGCGACCCCAGTTGCCGGTCATCGCCGCGACAAACATGAACACGCGATTGGTTTGCGCCGAATTGGTATGCTGGTTGATGCCCCGACTCAGGAAAATCATGCAGCCGTCGGCTGCGGCGATGGTTTGCGCCAGCATTTCGATTTGCTCGCTGTCGAGGTCGGTCACTTGCTCGGTCCATTCGAGGTCGTACTCTTGCTTCCTGATAAAGTCGCGCCATTCGCGCCAGCCGACGATCCAGCGTTCGCAGAATTCCTCGTCGTGCAGGTCGTGCTCAAACAGGTAATGAATTAAGCCCAGCCCGAGCGCCATATCGGTGCCTGATCGAATCGGCAGCCAGGCGTCGGCCTTGCTCGCGGTTGCGGTCAGACGTGGATCAACCACGATCATGCTCGCGCCATGTTGCAGGCGCCAGTCGTTGACCATGCCGAAATTGACCGGGCGGGTCTCGGCCTGGTTGTCACCGATATAGATGTAAGCCCCGGCGCTGCCGATATCTTCCTCGGTGTAGACGTTTGCCATGACGCCGGTACCCTGGGTCAGGTTAAGCGCGACCCCCTTGCCCAGGTCGCAATAAGGTTCGGTTGCAGCGACATTGCTGGTACCCCATAACCCGGCGAAGAGCGGTAAGGCACCGATAATGTTGAGTACCCCGGTGCGCGACCCCGACTGAATCGCCAGCGCTTCACTGCCGTATCGATTCCGCAGCACGGACAATTTCTGCGCAATTTCGCTCAGCGCCTGGTCCCAGCTGATGCACTCGAACTTGTCGCTACCGCGTTTACCGATGCGTTTCAGCGGCGTCACCAGCCGGTGTGGATTGTTGTAGAGCTGCAGCGTCATTTGCGACTTCGGGCAAACGCGACCCTGGAACACCGGATCGTCGTCGTTACCATAGATATTGATCACTTCGTCACCGCGCAGGTGATACTTGATCGGGCAACCGTTGAAGCAGATATTGCAGCCGCCGGGGACGATTCGTTCTTCCTTTCGCAGCAGCTCGTTTTTATCCGCGCGCCGATAGGCGCCGCGAGCAAGCTCGGTCTTCAGGCTTTGCCGGGCCTGATGATCGCTCATCAGCATCGGCGTGCTGCGCGGGTTAATATCCGGCCCGGTCGGCGTGGTATCGCGCGGCCGTTGCAGATAAATCGTCGCCGGTTGTTGCAGGAAGTGGTCGGTATCCAGGATCTGGCGTTGCTCCTGTTGTGCCTTTTCAAGCAGTGACTCGCGGTTGCCGAAACTGATCGCGCGTGTCGGGCAGACGAATGCACAAGCGGGGCCGAGGTCTTTTGCCCGGCGATCGGCACATAAATCGCATTTGACCGCGTGGTGTTGTTCGGCGTTGTAGCCGATCGCACCGTAAGGACAGGACAGGGCGCACTCGCCACAGCCGGTACAACGATTTTCATTGATTGAAACGACCCCGGTGACAGGATCCTTGGATATCGCTTTCGGATATACCGGGCAGGCGCGTAAGCAGGCCGGGCGTTCACACTGCTGACAGGTAACGGTGAGAAAATCCAGGCGCGCAACAGAATCATGACTGTTATCGACCTGTTGTTCGTCGAACCACATGACGCGATTACGATAACTGTTAGGGCCGAGAGCGTTGGTTTGCTTGCAGGCGGCTTCGCAGCTTTTGCAACCGGTACAGCGTTCCAGGTCGATCATCAATGCTAACTGGGTGTTTGCAGCGGTCATGTTCTAGCCTCCCCACGCGGTAATGTACCACCAGTCGATGACGCCACCGTCAGCGGCATACTCGGCAAAAAACAGTACCACGATGATGTGGGCTGCGAGGCCAAGATAGAAACCAAGCGCTGCCAGCATATGGATACGCCGCGACCAACCGAGCCCGGCCCCGGCACTTGCGCGCGCGCCGATCATGCGCGCCTCGCGTTCGGCCAGCAACTGGTACCTGGCACTGCGCAATGGTTGCCGCAGCCAATGTTTCAGGGCAGGTGAAAACAGGGCTTCGTCGGCAGTGGAATCGAGCGTCCCGAGCAAATCAATCTTGGCGTTGATTAGCTGTTGTAACGCTAACTTGTCCAGACCGGCCGGTACGGAAAATCCCATCGGCACGCTGCTGCGGGCAAACAACAGGCTGAATCCCCGGCTCAGAATGCCACGTAGCAAACTACCCTGCAGGATTAAAAACAGCATTAACAGCAGGACGACACCGGGTGGCGTGAGCCAGTCTCCACTGGCGACATGAATGAAGATCAGGCAGCTGCCGAGTGAAGTCGCGAGCACATGACCGATAAACCATAGCGGCGGATTGGCGCTCCAGCCGGAACGTTTCATGATGACGAACGCCAGCGGGGCAAGTAATAGTAGCGCACCGAGTGCTGCGCATAGCTGGCCCGCCATCGACCCCGGGG
>JBATHL010000534.1:0-5295 GCA_049666745.1 Gammaproteobacteria bacterium | reverse complement strand
CCCTACTCTTCCTGTTCGGCCTGTATGCGGTTGTAAATTTCTTCGCGATGTACCGCGATTTCCTCGGGCGCATTTATGCCAATGCGGATCTGATTACCCTTGATTCCCAGTACGGTGACCTGAACCTCGTCACCTACCATGATTGTTTCCCCAACCCTTCGCGTTAATATCAACATTACAATTCTCCGTGAAATAGTGTCGCAGATTTTAGGGTGGTAATGGAGCGGAGGGTATATTGTGATCACAAATTGGCGCGACAGGATAATCTAAAGGCGCGCAAAGCCCAGTTTTCGTGCATACCCGCAGGCCTGGTGAATACGAATCTGTATCCGGTGGCGGCGTTAACTAACGCCCTCAGTTCTGTTTTCCGTCACCGCTAATAAGCACAACTGCGGCCTCGAGTAGATCACGCTCGGTGACAATACCCAGTAACTGGCCACTAGCGACAACCAGTAGACAGCCGCTATCAGTTTCGAGTATCCGTACAAACGCTTCGTCCAGCGAAGCATCTGGCGAGATGGTGGGCGGATCGGTCTGCATAAGCGTAGAGACCGGAATTGGTTGATCCGGTGCTTCGGTTTCAGCGGAATGCAGACGCAGCAATTCGCGTGTCGACAATAAGCCGACCAGTTCGCCTGCGGCATTTTCGACCGGGACATGCCTCACGTGCCTCCATGCCATCGTGCTGGTAGCCAGGTCGAGCAGGTCTTGCGGACGCACCGTGAAGAGATTAGTCGTCATTACATCGCTCACCTTTATGTTGGCTTCCATTTCGTCAGCTCCGGTGTTCGGCACTATTAGCTCCCAGTCGTGCACGGGTAAAGCATGACCCTGGCGTTCGAGCATAATTTTCACTGCATCTCTACACACTCCCTCACGCTCCTCAGCCGGCACATTTTCCAGGCTGTCCAGCAACCACCGCGCGCCGGTACGTCCACTGTTTGTGCGTGCTTCGATAATGCCGAGGTAGTAGTCGATATCTGTGTTCGGCACCTGCAATGCCTCGAGCCCGTTACGCGCAATCGGGATCAGCTCCTGCAACAACAGTTCGCGTGCGCCCAGCCGAAACCCATCGAGCCAGGTAAACCGGGCATCGAGTCCATGCCGGGCGGCCGAGAAAAAATTAAGCCTGGCATCCTCGAAGGCGATACGCTGTGGAATCTTCGCAGCCTCCGTCTCGAGTCCCTGTATCAAGCCGTAGAAAAGCGCGGCGTTGGCAACCTGGTCGATGATGGTCGGACCAGCCGGCAGCGCGCGATTTTCGATGCGAAGATGGGGCTTGCCATCGGTGATCCCGTAGCAGAGTCGGTTCCAGCGCCACACGGTACCGTTGTGCAGCGCCAGTGCACTCAGGTCCGGAATCCGCCCCTCGCGGAGTAACTGCAAGGAATCGTCAACTGGGTCACTTACCATGATGACGTGATGGCGCATTGCGTTCTCACGAAAGATATCCAGCACCGAGTCACCTATCCAGGTTTCTCCGAAGCCGACGCGTGTGGGAACATTCCGTGCAAGCTCCGGGGTCGAGCGATATTCAAAGGTGCGCTCGAACAGGGCCACCCGGGTCTCATGCCATACCCGGCGGTTGAGCAATACGGGTGCGTTTGCCGCTACCGCAAGCAAAGGTGCGGTGATTAGCTGGGCGAGATTATACAGTGGCCCTGCCTCGTCGGGCGTCACCTGGAAATGAAGCTGAAAACTCGTGTTGGCTCCCTCGATGACGGCACAGGTATGGCTGAATTCAAAGCGGTCCACGCCGTCGATTTCCAGCTTGATGGTGCCGTCACGGGCCGCCATACAGGTATCATTCAGGCACTTGTAACGAACTTCAGGTGTCAGGTTATCCAGCGAGACGTTTTCGTCACGGAGCGTGGGCAAGATACCGGTAAGTACAATGTGCGCACCGATATGGTTGGCGGCGTTACTCGCCTGTCTGAGCACTTCGTCGAGGCTGCGTTTCATGGAGCGCAGAAAGTCTCCGCCGATCGGTTGCGGGTCGAGATTCGCCTCGAGATTGAAGCGTGCCAGTTCGGTGGTAAATCGGTGGTCGGCGAGACGCTCAAGTAGCTGGTCCGAGACGGGGGCTGGATAACCCCCGGCATCGACGATATACATTTCCTGTTCGACACCCACACGGCGTATATCGCGCTCGATGAGGTCTTGTTCAATTAAAACCTCAAGCGCCTGTATGTCATTGAGCATCGCGCGCACGAAAACCCGGGTGCGCTGCTCGTCCGACGTGTCATGTACCCGGTGCTCGCCCATTCAGAAAGCTTAACATCTTGATTCACCGTGGAATTGAGCCAGATCAACGCGGCATGCTACGGAGGCCACCATACTGGGATCGAGAAATAAACTGGAATAATTATCTTTGCCACGCACTCCGAATTCAAAAGATGAGTAAGGTCACGATTGCCGCCGGCAGCCAGATAACCGCTGAAGCCGGTGCCATGGTTGCAGAACAAGGTGGAAACGCAGTCGATGCCGCGATTGCGGCCGCCGTCGTTTCGATCTGCACCGACACCGGGATCATGTCCCCCGGCGGCGGGGGGGTTATTACTATCTGGCCATCCGATGATGAACCCGTCGTCATCGATGGTTATGCAGAGATGCCCGGCCGGGGGCTCGAGGGTAAACACTTTGGAGATGCCACGCACGAGGTCGTATTCGATTATGGCGGCGAAACTCACCAGCGTGTCGGCTACGGCACGATCGCTACTCCGGGTGGGTTTGCGGGGCTGGCGCTTGCCTCGCATCGGTTCGGGCGGCTGCCCTGGAGCAACCTGTTGGAGCCGGCTATTGACTGGGCCAAACGAGGTTTTCCACTCACGGGTGGCGCCGCGGAATACCTCGGTTTTACCCACGCCGCGATCTACTCGTGGCACCCGGACAGCTACCGGATATTGCATCATGAGGACGGCAGTCCACTGAGCGAAGGCGACATTGTACGTATCCCTTACCTGGCCGACACCCTGAGTTCGATCGCCCGTGACCCGGCCTCTCTCTACGGTGGCGAACTTGGGCAGCACATTGCTGCCGGCGTAAGAGCGAACGAGGGTTTGCTCGGTATCGAAGACTTACAGGACTATGCAGCGGTGGAGCGCATACCGGTTCGCGCAAGTATCGGAGACTGGGGGGTTGCCACCAATCCACCCCCTGCAGTTGGCGGGTCTTGCCTGGCCGCCATGTTGCTCTTGCTCGAACGATTGGGACCGGGCGACAGTCTGGCCGAGTCGGTACGGCATATGGTTGCCGCACAGTATGCCGTTCTCGGCTACCGGGCCGATCGCCTCGACGGTGCACATGAAGCACTGCCGGATGAAGTGGAGCGACTACTCGCGCTGGCTGATCTCGCTGATCCTACCTTGCTCAGCGCGCCATCGACGAGCCACATTTCAGCCGTCGACTCTGACGGACTGGCGTGCGCAATTACGGCCTCGGCCGGTTATGGCTCGGGCGCCATGGTTGAGGGCACCGGTTTCTGGTTGAACAATTCGCTCGGTGAGCTGGACCTGCTGACAAAAGGGTTGAGCGGCCTGGCACCAGGCACTCGACTCGCTTCCAACATGGCGCCCACCATAGCGAGGCGTCAGAGTGACGGGGCTGTACTCGCGATTGGATCGCCGGGGGCATCCCGGATAACCACGGCTATCGCACAGGTGCTGGCAAACTTTGCCGGCAAAAACATGAACCTTGCAGATGCAGTCAGGCACCCGCGTTTACATGTCGAACTCGGCGCGGATCAGGGAACAATTGCCTTCGAGCCTGACCTGCCGGTCAGCTTGATGCAAAACCTGAAACCGAGACCTTTCAGTGGACCATCTATGTACTTCGGTGGGGTACAGGCAGTATATGGATCACCCCGGGAAGGCCTGCATGGAATTGCCGATGCACGGCGGGGTGGAAGTGTCGCCAGCACGTAACCAAAATGCATCTTTTGCCGCTTCCGCGGGGATGACCCTGATCGATGTCCGTTGCTGGAGGCAGATCGCCTGTGAACTCTACATTTCGAGTGTCAGCTAACGGGAAAGCAGACCTTTAGCACCTAGTTGTTATCAACTTGTTTAGCCGTCTCCCACGGCCATCGTCCCTCGACCTCAAAATGTAGTGTGAAACTCAGAAAAGTGCGTATCAGGATAATCAGCCCTAATATGGTTACATTTGTTAACGTATCTGCGACGATCACTGTTCGAATGATATCTCCAGCGATGAGAAATTCCAGGCCAAGGATTATTGAACGCCCTAAATGTCGCCGAAATACTCCATATGCAATTCCTTCTGCTTCCTTTCGGAAATGCGATAAAAATCGAAATGATGACACGGCTGATCCTGCAATTATTACCAGAACCCCGATTGTCTCAATCCCATAACCTGCGATAGAAATCAGTTCTTTAAAATCCATGATATTAAGTTTCCAGTATCTTCATATTGGTAGAGTATATGTTTCTGTAGCAATGTCCGCTATCTGGCCGCCCTCCTAGCCACAGAAAGCAGCTTATCAGTGTCAGCTTTGGAGAATAATACTCCCAATTTTTACTAATAAGTTAAGGTTCTCATGAATTGGTTGTGTTAAGAATGGGGTGTTTACAATTCCAGCTATAGGCAAAGTTGAGGGGATTTACAAATGCAGGCTTTCAACCACGAGGTAGCCTCAAAACTGCGTGAAATCGCGCAGCTATTGAGAACGCAACAGGCCAACCCATTTCGCGTTAACGCCTACCTGCACGCCGCCGATACGCTCGACAACCTCGGCAGAAACGTCGCAGAGCTCATGCAGGCGAAGGGTATCAAGGGCTTGGTCGCGCTGCCCGGCATCGGTGAAGGCATTGCACGCTCGATTTACGAGTATGTCGCCACCGGGCGCATGTCGCGCCTCGAAAACCTCAGGGGCGCTGCCGATCCAGTCGAGCTTTTCCGTTCGATTCCAACCGTCGGCGGAGTGCTGGCTGAGCGCATTCATGACCAGTTGCACGTCGATAGCCTCGAAGCGCTGGAAAACGCGGTACGCGACGGTCAGCTGCACAAGGTAGAAGGCCTCGGCAGCAAGCGCCGCGAAGCGATCGAGGCCTGGCTGCAAAAACACCTCGACGAGCAGCGCCGGCAGTTCAGACCAGTCGCTCGAGCCAGCGGCGTCCCGCCAATCGAATTGATTCTACGCGTGGATAAACAGTACCGGCAAAAAGCCTCGGCTGACAAACTGCCGCGGATTACGCCGAAACGTTTCAATCCTGAAAACAAGGCCTGGTTACCGATTTTACATACGACTCATGATCACTGGCATTTCACCGCGCTCTA
>JBATHL010000533.1:0-10239 GCA_049666745.1 Gammaproteobacteria bacterium | reverse complement strand
AAGGAGCCTCGGAGCAAGACCTATGGGGTCTCTGCGAGTCCTGAAGCATGTAGCTGCAAGGCGCAGCCCGAAGCCAATGGTTGCCTCCCTTGGCAAGGGCTGCAACGCGGCAGATGCATGCTTCAGGGCTCGCCCTTCGGGGCTTACAGCGCAATCCGGATCCGGCGTTGCAACTTCTTGGTAGGCCGAAGCATGCCTGCGAAGTCGCGCCTTGACTCCGGATTGCGCTGTAAGCCAGAGATCCCCATAGGTCTTGCTCCGAGGCTCCCTCATCAAGGGGGATCGTCCAGGATTGGAAGCCAGATTTCCCCTGCTGTCGTTCAGGTGCATACTGTAAAAAATAGTATCCATATTAAAGCCTACTAGTCCTCATTGAATCAGTTTCTTATGACACTCGGTGCACCGCCTTCATGCAATATGCAGGCTAGTAGTTCGCACTCCAGTAAAGCTTGGCTCGAAGCACCTGAAAGTAGTCATAATCTTCGGGGTGAAGCAGTGTCAGCGGCTTCGAGTAGCGTGTTATGTGCACCCGGTTTTCGGTATTTACGATTGCGGTTGAGTGCCCGTCGTAACTGACCTTGGCGGGCAGCGAATCCTGGCCAAGACAGACTTCGATTGGCTGGTCTGCGGGCAGCACAATGGGACGGTTACTCAATGTGTGTGGGCATATTGGTACTATGGCCAGGGTATTCAGGGAAGGGTGCATGATCGGGCCGCCTCCCGATAGCGCATAGGCCGTCGAGCCGGTAGGCGTCGTTACGATGACACCGTCGGAACGCTGGATATGGATTAAGTCGCCCCCGCTGGAGATTTCGTACTCGATCATGCTTGAAGATTCGTAGCTATGCAAAATGATATCGTTGAGGGCGATATTGGTGGCCAGTAGTTTGTCACCTTCGAAAAACCTGCCTTCGATAAGAAAACGCTCTTCAACACTGTAGTGACCGTCCATGACAGCATCAATATAGGATTCGAAATCGGCGAAAGATACATCCGCGAGGAATCCGAGTCGTCCCAGGTTGACGCCCAGCAACGGAATGTTTTTGCCGGCCATTGCCCGCGCCGCGGTTAGCAGGGTACCGTCGCCGCCAAGCGAAATAACCAGATCAACTTCAGCAACCAGCTGGTGCAGTGAAACGTTTTTAATTTTTCCGAGGGACTGATCATATTCGAGGCAATGCACCAGAACTTTGGCGTGACGAGCAAGCACTTCGACGACCTGCTGGATTTTTTCCTGGCGCGACTGCATATCACTGCGCACTATCAGGCCGATTGATTTAAATTTCGTATGCATTATCCGGGCTATTGTTGCCGACACCTTGATTTTATGAGGTTTAGTATATAGCTTGTGCCTTACTACAATATAAATGCAGCTTAACCAGCGCTCAGCAACAATATATCAGACAAGATGGCCGAAAAATACGAACTTGACGACCGCGCCCAGCTTTTATTGCGGCAGCTGATCAACTCGTACACACGTGACGCGCAGCCGGTTGGCTCCAGGCACCTGGCTGAGCTTTCCGGGCTTGACGTCAGTTCTGCGACGATCCGTAATATTATGGCCAGGCTCGAAGATATGGGTCTGGTTGATTCGCCGCATACGTCGGCTGGTCGAATTCCCACCGAGGCCGGGTACCGTTTCTTCATCGACAGCTTGCTTGAAGTCGGTGATCTTGCAACATCGGCCCAACAGGCTATTTCGGAAAGCTTCAGTGCCGACAAAACATCGAGCGACCTGATTCACAGCGCTACCGATATTCTCTCCCGGGTCACACATCTGGCTGGAATTGTCAGTCTGTCGCATACCGCCCCGACCGAGATTCGTCACCTTGAGTTCATCAAGTTGAGCGAGCGCCGGGTACTGGTGATCCTGGTGATCAATAAGGATGACGTGCATAACAAGGTTATTCATGTCGATCGGGATTACACCGAGCTGGAATTGCACCAGACCGCGCAGACCCTGAGCCACTACCTGATCGGCAGAAGCTTCGAAAATGCGCGCAAGATTCTGCTCAATGAGCTTGCGCAATTGCGTACCGATGTTAATTCTATTATGGAAACTGTCCTCTCCGCGATGGAAGAAGTGTGTAATCTAAGCGCGCACGACGACCTGCTAACCAGTGGTGAGTCAAACTTGTTTCAGTATGCAGAACTTACAGATATCAATAAGTTACGGAACCTTTTTAATGTTTTTAATGAAAAGACTGAACTATTGAAATTACTCGACGGGTGCACCTCTGCGGAAGGCGTCGAAATATTTATCGGCAGCGAATCTGGATACTCGGTATTGAGTGATTGCAGCGTGGTTGGCGCCCCGTATCATATCAAGGGAGAAATCGTGGGCGTGCTGGGAGTCATCGGCCCAACCCGGATTGCCTACGAACAGGTTATTCCTGTCGTCGATATCACCGCAAAATTATTGACTTCAGCCTTGAATACTCAAAAATAATCCTTAAATTGTTCCCCACCTGATCAGGTGCCGTCTCGTAACGGTATAATGCAGCACGAAAATAGATAACCAGGACTCATCGGAGTATTTAATGTCGCCACAGCAATCCAATATCAATCCAGACGACGAGCATTCACTTGCCACTGAAGCCGAGGAAACGGCTCATCTCGAGGATGTTGTCCCGGAGGCGGCGGAAACCGAAGATGAAACCGGTGAAACTATGGAGCAGCAACTTGCCAGGGCCCAGGTCACAATAAAAGACTACTGGGACCAGATGATGCGACTGCGTGCAGAAGTCGAAAATAATCTTAAACGCGCCGAGCGCGATATCGAGAACGCACATAAATACGCATTGAAAAGTTTTGTTGAAAACCTGTTACCTGTCATAGACAGCATGGAAATGGGCCAGGTTGCAGCTGGCGCCGATAACGCGACCCTGGAAAGTATCCGCGAGGGATCGTCGTTGACGATGAGCATGTTTGTGCAGGTACTGGAGAAGAACGGGCTGGAGCAAATCGATCCGCTTGGTGAAAAATTCGATCCCGAAAGACACCAGGCTATCAGCATGACAGCGGTGGAGAACGCCGAATCGAACACCGTGATTGAAGTTATGCAGAAGGGATTTTTGTTAAACGACAGGCTGGTACGCCCCGCCATGGTCGTAGTGGCAAAATAAAAACCCCAAAAAAATAACAGCATTTACTTGAAAGCGGCAAATATAACCTTACATCGGGTGTAAGTTTAACTTGAACAGTTTTGGAGCATCTAAATGGGCAGAATTATAGGCATAGACCTCGGTACCACGAATTCCTGTGTGGCGGTGATGGAGGGTGGCAAACCCAAAGTTATAGAAAATGCTGAAGGCGATCGTACTACTCCTTCTATCGTGGCATTTGGTGCTGACGATGAAGTCCTGGTTGGGCAGCCGGCAAAACGCCAGGCAGTTACCAACCCCAACGATACCCTGTACGCGGTAAAGCGCCTGATCGGGCGTCGTTTCGACGAATCTGCGGTGCAAAAGGATATCGACCTGGTGCCTTACACCATCCTCAAGGCTGACAATGGCGACGCCTGGGTTGAAGCCAAAGGCAAGAAAATGGCGCCACCGGAAATTTCCGCTCGCGTACTGCAGAAAATGAAGAAAACCGCCGAGGATTATCTTGGTGAAGAAGTAACCGAAGCGGTTATCACGGTACCAGCGTATTTCAACGATTCACAACGTCAGGCGACCAAGGATGCCGGCAAGATTGCCGGTCTCGAAGTCAAGCGAATCATCAATGAACCCACGGCAGCGGCCCTTGCTTACGGCATGGATAAATCTGCCGGCGACAAAAAGATCGCAGTTTATGATTTGGGTGGCGGTACTTTCGATATTTCGATCATCGAAGTCGCCGAAGTTGATGGCGAGCATCAGTTCGAAGTGCTTTCTACCAACGGTGACACCTTCCTCGGTGGCGAAGATTTCGACATGCGCATGATCGATCATCTCGCTGATGCATTCAAGAAAGAACAGGGTATGGACCTGCGCGGTGATCCGCTGGCGATGCAGCGCCTCAAGGAAGCTGCCGAGAAGGCGAAAATTGAACTGTCAGCAGGCCAGCAAACCGATGTAAATCTGCCTTACATTACCGCGGACGCATCGGGACCGAAGCACCTCAATCTGAAGATTACCCGTGCCAAGCTCGAGTCACTGGTCGACGATTTAATCGCGCGCACCATCGACCCGCTCAAGGTTGCTTTGGACGACGCCGGCCTGTCGGTATCGGATATCGACGACATTATCATGGTTGGTGGACAGACCCGCATGCCCAAGGTTCAGGAAGTCGTTAAAAACTTCTTCGGCAGCGATCCACGGCGTGATGTAAATCCTGATGAAGCCGTCGCTTGCGGTGCTGCCATTCAGGGTGGTGTGCTCGGCGGCGACGTTAAAAATGTACTGCTACTCGATGTTACCCCGCTTTCACTCGGCATCGAAACCCTGGGTGGGGTAATGACCAAGTTGATCGAAAAGAATACAACGATCCCGACCAAGGCATCGCAAACCTTTTCTACCGCAGAAGACAATCAAACTGCAGTGACCGTGCATGTGTTGCAGGGCGAGCGCGATGTTGCCACGGCCAACAAGTCGTTAGGACGTTTTGACCTGTCCGATATCCCCACGGCATCACGCGGCGTACCGCAGATCGAAGTCACTTTCGATATCGATGCGAACGGTATCCTCAATGTTTCAGCGAAGGACAAGGCCACCGGTAAAGAGCAAAAAATCGTGATCAAGGCTTCCAGTGGTCTTTCCGACGATGAAGTTGATTCAATGATCAAGGATGCTGAAGCCCATGCCGATGAAGATCGTAAGCATCGTGAAACCGTCGAAGTTCGCAACCAGGCTGACGGGATGATCCACGCGGCAGAAAAAACGATTCAGGATCTCGGTGATCAGGTTGAAGACGAAGACAAGACGAAGATAGAGGCCGCGATCGCAGACCTGAAAAAGAGCCTGGAGGGTTCGGACAAGGATGAAATCGAAGCCAAAACCCAGGCACTGGCCGAGGCATCCAGTAAACTGGCTGAAAAAGCGTATTCGGCGAGCGCTGAGGAAGGCGGTCCTGATCCGGTCGATGCGAATGCAACGGCCCAGTCGGATGCGACTGATGACGTCGTCGATGCGGAATTCGAAGAAGTTAAAGAAGACGATAAAAAATAGCCATTTTTTTTGATCGTTACTGACCTGGCGCGATTTATCGCGCCAGGTTTTTGTTATTTATAGAAACGAGTCAATGTCAAAGCGCGATTATTACGAAATCCTCGAGGTTTCAAACACTGCAGCAGACGCCGAAATCAAAAAGGCGTTTCGTCGCCTGGCGATGAAATATCACCCGGACCGTAATCCTGACGATGCCGAAGCGGAAGCGAGATTCAAAGAAGCCAAGGAGGCTTTCGAGGTACTTTCCAACACCAGTAAACGCGCGGCATACGATCAGTTCGGACATGCCGGTGTCGATCAATCGGTTGGTGGTGGCGGATATTCCGGGGGTGGGTTTGGCGATGCTTTCAGTGATATTTTCGGTGATATTTTCGGTGGCGGTGGCGGCGGTCGTTCAAGGGTACGCAAAGGCGCCGATCTACAGTACAACCTCGAGTTAAGCCTGGAAGATGCGGTTGCCGGCACCACGGTAAAAATTCGCGTACCCACGTTAAAACGCTGCACAACCTGCTCGGGTAGTGGCGCCAAAGCCGGAACTACGCCGGAGAGCTGCAGTACCTGCGGTGGACACGGCCAGGTGCGCATGCAGCAGGGCTTTTTCTCGGTACAGCAAACCTGCCCGAATTGTCGCGGCAAGGGCACTACCATCAGTGATCCATGTAACAGCTGCCACGGGGCTGGCCGGGTAAAAGAACACAAGTCCTTATCGGTAGAGGTACCTGCAGGGGTCGACAACGGCGATCGCATACGCCTTTCAGGGGAAGGCGAAGCGGGTGAGGCAGGTGCGAGTCCGGGGGATCTGTTCGTACAGATACACGTCAAACCCCACCCGATTTTCGAGCGCGATAACGCCGATCTGTATTGTGAAGTTCCGATCAGCATTGTTACTGCTGCGCTCGGAGGTGAACTGGAAGTACCCAGTCTCGGTGGTAAATTAAATCTGAAGATTCCCGCTGGTACCCAGACGCACAAGCTGTTTCGGATGCGCGGCAAAGGTGTTAAACCGGTTCGCGGCGGCCCACTGGGAGATTTAATTTGCCGCATTGTGGTCGAAACACCTGTAAAATTAAACGCCGAACAAAAGGAGCTACTCGAACAATTCGCTCAATCCATGGGTAATGCTACAAAACATAGTCCGAATGAGACTTCATGGATCGACAGCATGAAAAAATTCTTCGAAGATATGAAATCTTAGTGGCCGCCAGATGACACGAATCGCAATTGCCGGCGCAGCTGGTCGCATGGGTAGAAACCTGGTTATTGCCTGTAGCGAAACCGATGACCTGGAACTGACGCAGGCGTTAGAACAAGAGCAGAGCCCATCAATTGGCAGCGATACCGGTGTGTTAGCCGGTCTGGCGCCAAACAATGTTTTCATCCGCGATCACCTCGACGCGACGGCGTTTGATATTCTGATCGATTTCACCCATCCCAGCGCAACCACCAATCATGTCGATTTTTGCGTCGAACATGGCAAGAAAATGGTGATTGGCACCACCGGCTGTGACGGAAACCTCGAACATAAAATGCAGCAAGCAGGGGAGAGCATCGCGCTTGTGTACGCCCCTAACATGAGTGTTGGCGTAAATCTTTGTCTCGAATTACTGCGCACCGCCGCCGCCGTATTAGGTGATAGCGTCGATATCGAAGTAATCGAAGCACATCATCGGCATAAAGTAGATGCACCCTCGGGTACTGCTTTAAAAATGGGTCAGGTCATTGCCGAAACTCTGGGTCGGAATCTTGATGAATGCGCAGTCTATGGTCGCGAGGGCCAAACCGGGGCCAGGGATCGCAAAACGATTGGTTTTGAATCCATCCGTGCCGGTGATATTGTAGGCGATCACACCGTTCTGTTTGCTGACGAAGGCGAGCGCATCGAAATTACCCACAAGGCTTCCAGTCGCATGACCTTTGCACGTGGCGCAATACGAGCATGTCGCTGGATTAAGCAAAAACCACAAGGTGTTTTCAGCATGCAGGACATTCTCAAAACCAGGTGATTTAACTTTAAATAGTTCTTTTAACTATATGAATTTAAATAAATTTACTATTTTTCCAGCTATCCATTTACGCAATGGCGAAGTAGTTCGTTTCACCCAGGGAGATACCGAGCATCCGCTGGTTTTTAACACCGATCCGGTTGCCTGCGCGCAACAATGGATTGATCAGGGCGCTAACTGGTTACAGGTAGTCAATCTCGATGCTGCCTTCGATGAGGACGCCAGTCATAACTGGGAATTGATCAACCAAATAACTGCGCTCGATGTAAATATTCAGTTTGGTGGCGGTATTCGCGGCATCGATGATGTCGACTGGGCGATAAAATCGGGAATCAAGCGCGTCATTATCGGCACTTCCGCTGTCGAAAACCCGCAGATGATGGCGCAGGCGATCGCCAGTTACGGCAGTGATGCAATAGTGCTGGGTATCGATGCCGATGCCAGGGGCGAGGTACAGATTCATGGCTGGCGGGACGCGGGTAGCGTGCAGGCAACGACGCTGGCCATTCAAATGCGCCGACTTGGCGTTACCACCGCTGTTCACACCAGCATTCACCGTGACGGTTCGATGACCGGGGTCGATCTGGATGCATCGATTGATCTGGCCGCGATGAGTGGTTTGCGCATCATCGTCGGCGGTGGAATCGGCTCGATGAAAGATGTGCGCGAGTGCTTTAACAATGACGGTATCGATGGCGTGATTATCGGTAAAGCGCTCTATACCGGCAATGTCGATTTAAACCAGGCGCTGCTGGTTTCCAATCGTAAAGATTCGTTTGAGGCCGGTTTATCAAAATGGAAAGCCGAGCAAAGCATGCCCTGGAATCGGTTCGGCTACGAGCTGGTAGAACATAATTTAAAGAAACATATTCCGGTCAACTCGCCACCATTACGCATTCTGGACGCCGGTGGTGGCAACGGGTTCGACAGCCTCGCGCTTGCGCGCATGAATCACCAGATCGATATCGTTGATATCTCCCAGCAAATGCTTAATGACGCGCGCGCAAATGCTGCGCTCGCCGGGGTTACCGACCGGCTCGATACGCATGCGATGGATATATTCAGTATCGACAAGGTATTTCCCGCAAACGAATTTGACATCGTACTCTGTCATAACGTGATTCAGTTTGTCGACGACGTAAAGCCTTTGCTGGAAATGTTACTGCAGGTGATAAAACCGGGGGGATTCATTTCGCTGATTACGACTAACCAGTATTCATTGCCATACCAGGCCGCCTTTCTGGAGCAGGACCTGGACAAGGCCTTCACTCTGCTCGATGCGACCGATCAGTACAATTCAATTTTTGAGGTAAATGTACATGAGTATCGCCCCGACGAGGTAATCGACTGGCTAACAGGTATGGGACTTAGTCTCGAAAAACATTACGGAATCCGTTGCCTTTACAACTACTGGGGAACTAATGAATTGAAGGAAGATTCTGTTATCTACGGGAAATTGAAAAAGCTTGAAATGGAATTCACCGATCGTGAACCTTACAAACAGACCGCACGCCAGTTTCAGCTCATCGCCCGAAAGCCCTGAGCGGACTTTTATTCATCATTATTAAGTCAATTTAACGCTTAACGCATGGTTACCAGTTCCTCGCTGCTGGTGGGGTGAATCGCCACGGTGTCGTCAAAATCCCGTTTACAGGCGCCCATCCGCATCGCAACCGCAAATCCCTGTAACATTTCGTCCACTGCGGGGCCGATCAAATGACAGCCAATCACTTTTTCTTCCTCATCGAGACATACCAGTTTCATCGCGGTAGGCACTTCATGTCCGCTGATCGCGTTATACATCGCCGTAAACCGGGTTTGGTAAATCTTGACTCGATCACCAAATTCGGCGCGCGCAGCTTCCTCGGTCGCACCTACCGTGCCAATGGGTGGGTGGCTGAAAACCACGCTAGGAATCAGTTCATAATCCAGATGACGATCGCTTTGATTATTGTACAAACGATCTGCCAGGCGCCGACCCGCGGCAACCGCAACCGGAGTCAACGGGGCTCGACCGGTGATATCGCCGAGTGCGAAAATATGAGGCTGATTGGTTTGCTGGAATAAATCGGTCTCGATATAACCCCGATCAGATGTCTTTATTGCAGCATTTTCCAGTTTTAATACATCGATGTCAGGGTTTCGACCAACGGCGTAAATCACCTGGTCCAGGTCTTGCATTCCGACTCCCTGGTTGTCTTCTATCGAAATCTTGCCTGCCGAGTCCCGATCAATGCGGGTTATTTCGCTTTGGGTGCGCAACTCGATACCGGATTTGCCAAGCTCTTCGAACAGGGTGCTTTTAAGCAGACTGTCGAATTCACCCAGTACATGTTGCTTGCGCAGATAAAGGGTTACTTCACTGCCAAGCGCATTGAGAACCCCGGCAAGTTCCACCGCAATGTATCCCGAGCCGGCTATGGCGACCCGTGACGGCTGTTGCTCGAGGGCGAAAAATCCATCAGAAGTAATCGCATGTTCGGCGCCGGGTACATGCGGCGTGTGCGGGGCTGTGCCAGTGGCAATAGCGATGTGCCTGGCCGTGTATTGCCTGCCATTGACGGCGATGGTATGCGGATCAACAAAACTGGCCTCACCTTCGATTTCATCGACGCCCAGTTCCTTCATATAGCCGTGATAAAAGCTGTTGATATTGCTGATATATTGCTCACGTTTTTCAACCAGTTTCGACCAGTCAAAACCATTATTGGTCAAATCATAACCGTAGCCTTTGGCGTCTTCGATGCTGTGCGCCAGGTTGGCACCGAACCACATGATTTTCTTGGGCACGCAACCCACGTTGACACAGGTGCCTCCAATATCACCGCGCTCGATCACTGCGCAGCGCTGACCATAGCTGGCCGCACGTTCAATTACCGACAGGCCGCCACTACCGGCGCCCAGGGTTATCAGGTCATAGTCGAATTCATGTGCCATATTTTTTTCCGTAGTTGTCGGCGCGCACTGTACCAGCTTTGAGGTAGATTTTTCACCCCTGCGAAGACATAATTCGCCGGCTCCGATAGAGGAAAGACGCAATGTTCAGATTTCTAAGATTCCTGCTGACTCACGGCATAGCCCTGGCC